>CAYIJY010000197.1:0-1532 GCA_964363785.1 uncultured archaeon | reverse complement strand
ATACTTTGGTAAAAAAAGGTTTTCCACCTGAGATGGCTTATTTTGCTTGCGCGTATGAGGTAAAGTTGATTGCTAATTTGCTTTCAAACAAGGGCATTGAAGGTATGTGGAGTAAAGTTAGTGACACTGCTGAGTATGGTGGGCGGACGCGCGGGCCAAAGTTGATTGATAACAGTGTCAAAAAGCGTATGGATAATGTTTTTGAAGCTGTGAAAAAAGGAAAGTTTGCTCACGAATGGATGAATGAATACAAAAGTGGTTCAAAAAAACTTTCTTTAATGAGAAAACTTGGCTCTAAAAGCAAAATTGAGCAGGCAAAAAAAAGTTTGGACAAAAACTTGGATTTAGGGTAAAGCATGACGCAAAGGTTAAGGCTTAGAAAAAAAGGTTTATTTTCAACTAGTGCTTTGGACAGAATGCAAAAGATTTTTGCCGCCAAAAAAAGCATTGAAGGAAAAGAACAGACAGTTAAACGGTTTGCTAAAAAGTTTTTTGGAAAAAAAATTTATTTAATTGAGGGTGGCACAATTTTTAGTGATGAAGAATTTAGCCGACGTGCAAATGAATTAATTGAAAAAATTTCAAAAAAATACAAGGCAAAAGACAAATTGCCAATAATTAAAGGAGTTAAAAAGGACATTAAGCGAATGCTTGCCAAGATTCAAAGTGAAAGGAAAAAGTATACAATGCAATACTATGCAAAAGACTATGGCAGGCATTCAAATTCAATGCATTTTCTTAATACAATTTTTCAAAATTACCTCAATTATTTCATTAAATTAAATGGAAAACTAGAGGTAATGGAAAAAGAATTTAGCTCTAAAGCATAAAAAAGCTTGAATTTTGGGGGAAGGTTTTTTATTTAATTCTTTTTTATCTCAATATAACTAATTTGAAGGTGTTTTTTTGCAGATTTTTATTGATTCAGGAAACTTGGACAAAATCAAACAATTAAATGATTTAGGGGTAATTGACGGCGTCACAACGAACCCTACCCTTGTGAGCAAGGAAAACAAGCCGTTTAGGCAATTAATCAAGGAAATTTGCCAGATTGTTGATGGTCCAGTAAGTGCTGAGACTGTTAGTCCTGATTTTGAAGGAATAATGAAGGAAGCAGTTGAGCTTTCGAGGATTCACAAAAATGTGATTGTAAAGATTGTGAACACTCCTCAAGGGCTCAAAGCAGTAAAAGAATGCACCCGCAAAGGAATCAGGACTAATGTGACTCTTACTTTTTCTGCCATGCAGGCTTTGCTTGCCGCAAAAGCTGGTGCAACTTATGTGAGTCCTTTTGTTGGAAGGCTTGATGACATTAACGAAGATGGCATGCAATTGATTCGTGACATTAAGCAAATTTATTCTAATTATGGTTTTTCTACAAAGATTTTAGTTGCAAGTGTAAGAAGTATTGATCATGTGCTTGAGTCTGCAAAGATTGGTGCTGATGTTGCTACTTGTCCTGCTGAAATAATTGAAAAAATGTTTTTACATCCTTTGACTGATGCTGGCATAAAGCGTTTTTTGGATGACTG
>CAYIJY010000196.1:0-1562 GCA_964363785.1 uncultured archaeon | reverse complement strand
ATCCAATTATTTTGGAGGTTGCGTTTTCCCCTGAAATGAATGTTGGAGACATTGAATTAAAGAAAGGGACACAACGGTTTTTGGTGCCTAAAAAAGAAATGGAGAAGACAAATGTCAATAGTGTGATTCGGTTAAAGCACGCTTATAATGTCAGGGTTAATTCAAAGACTGATTTTTTGGTTTCAACAGAATTCACAGGATTACAAAAACTTGACGTCCCTATTGTTGGTTGGCTTTTGGATGGAAAAAACGTGCAGGTAATTATGCCAAAAAAAGAAACTGCATTTGGAATAATTGACTCTGGCCTTGAATTAAAAGAAGGAGAACTTGTTTATCTTGAAAGATTTGGCTATGTGCGAATAGACCAGGTTAATGACAAAATGACTAATGCTTGGTTTAGTCATAAATAAAGGGATTTTCTAGAAAAAACCTTAAAAGGCTTTAAAAACTTTGCCTTGGAATGATTACTTATTAAGTGGTGAGCCTAAAAATCAGTTTTTAGCGATTTTAGGTTAAATTTTGATTAAGTTCCATCGAGTTTAAAACGAAGATGGAACTCGCGAACGAACGGCGCGTGACCGTTCTCGCCTATGACGAAGTTTCGGAGGTGTTTGTTTAATGGCGGCTTTTGTAAAATTTAGTGTTCCAAAAGAACTCCAAGAAAAACAATTTGGGATTTTGGAAAAAGTAAGAAAAAATGGAAAAATAAAGATTGGTAGTAACGAGGTTACTAAGGCTATTGAACGAGGAAATGCTAAACTCGTTATGATTGCAGAGGATGTTTCTCCTCCTGAAATTGTAATGCATTTGCCTATTTTGTGTTCTGAGAAAAACATTCCATTCACTTTTGTTCACTCTAAAAAAGAGCTTGGTGAAAGGATTGGCTTGAAAGTCGGCACTTCTTCTGCTGTTGTTTTGGTTGAAGGCGACGCAAAAAAGGACATTGAAGACTTGTCTAAAAAACTTTCAGAACTTAAAAAGACAAAGGCAGAGTAAAGGGTGACTGATGATGGATCGAGGCACTCAGGCTGAAGTTGTTGAAATAATTCAGCGTACAGGAGTATACGGAGAAATTGTTCAGGTTCTTTGCAAGATTCTTGAAGGCCCAGAACAAGGCAGAGTAAAGAGAAGAAATGTCAAGGGAAAAGTAAAAAAAGGAGACCTTATTATTTTGCTTTCAACTGAAAGAGAAGCAAAAGAAATAAAGGCAAAGTAAAAGGTGTTTAAAAAATGGCTAAATGTTCTTTTTGTCAGGAAGAAGTTGAAAGAGGGTTTGGAAAGCTTTTTGTAAAAAAAGAAGGCACTATTTTTCGTTTTTGCTCAAACAAGTGCGAAAAAAATATGCTAAAGCTCGGGCGAAACCCCCAGAAAACTCGCTGGACTGCAGGATTTAGAAAAACAAAAGAGCTTGCAATGCAAAGCAAGAGAGCGTGATTGCAAAATGGCAATGGAAAAAACTTTGATCATAATTAAGCCTGATGCAGTCAATCGGTCTTTGGTTGGAGAGATTGTCAGCCGATTTGAAAGAAAAGGCCTAAAGATTGTTGCACTAAAAATGCAGC
>CAYIJY010000195.1:0-1579 GCA_964363785.1 uncultured archaeon | reverse complement strand
AGAATTACACGCCAACAACGATATTTGCATTATATTCGCCTAAGACATACTCATTTTTTTCATTGTTTATCGCAACTTTGAATTCACCAGTATTGTCCTTTTTTTCAAAGTAATCACTGTAATTTATTTCAAATGAATAATTGTTTCCCCGAACACCTTTAGTTTGCCCAAGTTCAATTGAAAATTTTTCTTCACCATTCACAGGCATTATTCCTGTCACTGGCTTTAATTGTCTGTCAATTGGGGTTATCTGAGTTGTTTGTGCATTAACAAAACTCGCAGCAATCAAGCCAATGATTAATACTGCAAGCAAGCTAAAGATAGTAAACACACCCAAAATTCCCTTTTTACTCATTTTGTTCATTAAAAAATCCTCCATCTTTGAAAGCCAAAAAGCTTTCTCATCCAAAAACATCTTTTGGAACGCTTTAAATGCATTGGCTGGAACAAACTGGAACACAAAGAGACAAGAGTTATTTGCCGAGTTTTTTTAGCTTCTCATCAGTTTTTTTTTCAGCTTCAAGGCGCTCAAGCCCAACTTCACGCCTGTCAACAAACTTCATTTGATCCTTCAAAAAAGGATGAACTCGTTCAATTTCATCAAGCATTTTCACGACAATCCGCCTATAATCCACGTGCCCCTGTATGCCAGAGCGCAACTCAATCAAATGGTACAATTCACGCAAATTAATGTTTAACGCCCACCTTAAACGATAACCAAAAGGCACAACATACTGAGCTTCTAGCGGCATTGCCTTAGAAATCTCTTCAAACAAATTACCTGCATTTTTCATTAACTCTTTATACCGCCCATCAAAGCCTAATTCAATTAATTCTTGCGGCGTGTCAAAACCAAGCCTTGTAGTCAACAATTGCCTTTGCTGCGTCAAAATCCTATGGCGCTGCAGGTCACGATAAATACCAAAGTTTCCAAGCAAATCAAACTCGTAAAACGCATGCTCAAAACCCCGAAGTGGCTTATGGCGCCTGTTTTGTCGCGTGCTTAAACTTTGAACTAATAATTCTGTCTTCTTTTTTTCACTCATTTTTTTTATCTGCCCTTTGATTTCCATAAAAGGCAAAGAAGAGTAAGAGTACATTAATGCGCAGACAATTTTATCCAAAGCCTCTTTGTCAAAGGAAACCAGTTCAACTTCATTTTGTTCATTGATTTTTTTTTCAACAAGGTTTTCCTTTGAAATCTTTTGAACAACCTGATTGGTTTCCTTCAAATAATTAATTGCAGATTCACCATACTTTCCTTTTACAGTTTTAATAAAACTAGGAATTGACTTTGACAGTTCACTGTACATGTCATCTGCAACAAGCCTTGTTTCTTTTAGTCCCTGTGAATACATTTTTGTAAGCAGGTACTCAAAGCCGCGGCCATTCCCAAATATCCCGATGTTAGTGTAAGTGCTTGCGGGCAAAAAAACGCGCAAAACATCACACGCCTTTGCCTTGATTGTAGAATTGTATGCACGTTCACTTACTTCTTGTTCGCGCGGAAATTTTTCAAGCAAATAATTTTTTGTAGGCTCAATTAACTTTGCATACTCTGCAAACAATTCATCGCACA
>CAYIJY010000194.1:0-1585 GCA_964363785.1 uncultured archaeon | reverse complement strand
CCTTGAAGAAAATAAGCATTATCAGCATTGAGGAAGCCTCAAAACTGTTCAAAATCAAAAAAAGCACTCTCTGGGACGTCTTTTTTAGGCTTGAGAAAAAGGGCTGGCTTGAAAGAATCGAAAAAGGAAAATACATGGCCGTGCCAATACAGGCAAAAAAAGGATGGCTATTGCACCCATTCGTTCTGACCTCAAAACTGGTAAAAAAATACTACGTTTCCTACAGGACAGCCCTAGCCAATTACGGATTAACAGAACAATTGCCAGTCTACGTTTACATTGCCACAACCGACAGAAAAAACAAACTAGAGTATAAGTTGCAAAATTATGTCTTCAGATTTATAAAAATCAAGGAAAAAAAGTTTTTTGGCTTCAAAGAAGAAACAATCGAAGGCCAGAAAGTTTTTGTTGCAGAAAAAGAAAAAGCAATAATTGACTGCCTTGACAAAGAACGCTACGCAGGAAGCATTATTGAAACAACAAAAGCACTAAACAACAGCGGAGTCAACATAGCCAAAGTAAAAAAATACGCTTTGAAAATGAACAATTCTTCTCTCATCAGGAGGCTTGGCTATTTGCTTGACTTATTAAAAAAAGATTCTTCCGTCCTTGAAAAACACATTGGAAAACACAGAAACATTTTCCTTTCAACCACTCTGCCACAAAAAAGCTTTTCAATAAACCATAAATGGAAAATCATTGTCAACGTAAAAAAAGAGGATTTGCTTACATGGTAACAAAAGAAGAAATCATAAACATTGCACGCAGGCAAAAACTTCCAATCGGCACCATCGAAAAAGATTTCGTGCTGACTTTTGTCCTAAAAAAATTGTTTGAATCAGAATTGAAGGATTCCCTTGTTTTTAAGGGCGGAACAGCACTCCACAAGCTTTACCTGCACAAACGAATGTCAATAGACCTTGATTTTACAGAACTAAAACCCATAAATATTGAGGAATTGAAAAAAATCATTGAAGATAAAGAAATCAAGTCAAAAGTCAAAGAAGTAAACAAAACAAACAATTCCACAAAAATCGTGCTCAATTATGAAAGCGTTCTAGAATACAAAAACAGCATTATCCTTGACATAAGCAAAAGAGAAAAACCAACACTTGGATTAACCACAAAAAACCTGAAGTCGCCTTACTTTGAAAAAACCACTGTCCTGACGTTTGCCCTTGAAGAACTGGTTGCAGAAAAAATCAGGTCAATTATCCAAAGAAACAAGCCACGCGACTACCTCGACCTATACTACATTTTAGGAAGCAGGAAACTGGATTTTAAAAAAGCACTTGAAATTGCAAAGAAAAAACTTGCAGCAACAAACGACAAATTCGACACAAAAAAAATCTTTAGCGACCTAGACATCGTTAAAGGCTTGTGGGAAAAAGACCTAAAAGAACTCGTAACCAACACTCCAGAATTTGAAAAAGTATTGAAAAAAATAAAAAAATATTTCAAACAAAATAATGCAATTAATCATCAACTTCTTAAAAACAAGAAGCAGGGAAAAACAACCACTTTCCTATATGTAGCGTAGCCGGACTTATGGCCTAATTGTTAGTCGAACTTATGGCCGCTTTCA
>CAYIJY010000193.1:0-1607 GCA_964363785.1 uncultured archaeon | reverse complement strand
GTAGGAAGGTTTTCAACAGAAATGAAACCAAGCATAATTGTATTACACGGAATAGAAACAGTTGACCCAATCGCAATCAAAATTGCAGAAGTAGAAAAAATCCCTTTATTGACTACAACAAAAACAATTGACGAAATCAAGCAAGCATTTAGCAAAATAGAAAGTTAAAACCTAAGTGAAAAAGTAAGCCTTTTCATTGGCCTGTTTTTTGACAAGTCCCAACCATGCAACTTAAAAGAAACCTTGACTTGTTCCTTTAATTCTTTTTCAAAATGACCAATTGCTTTTTTTGCCGCCTTTTTTGAGCCAATATAAGCATCAAATCCATTTGAAACAAAACCACTCCTGACTATTTTAGACAAACCATCTTTTTCTGCATTCGAAGACAAAACCTTTTCCAATTCAGCAAACTTTTTTTCAAACTCTTTTTTTGGAACATCTGGCTGAAAACGAGCCTGAATAATAGCCTCAAAGTACTTTCCAGCAACACGAGAACAATCCTCACAAGTAACCCGCATAAAGTCAAGCTGGACACTTTTTTCAACAGAAAACTTTTCGCCTTCCGCAAATCCAGCAACCAAAAAAAGTCCAATTGCATTCTTTTCATTTAATTGAACTTGTTTCAAATCAATAGTTGGAGACTCTAAACCAGAAAACTTTGAATTAGCTTTAACCAAATCAAAAAAAACTTTGTCAGAAAAAGGAAGCAACTTATTTCTATACTTTACCTTTCCGCATTTAACACAAAAATCTACTTGCAATTTTTGTGGAAAAACAAAAGGTTTTTTTTGCTCCAAAAAACAATTTACACAAAACCCAGAAAAAAGTTTATCCGTCTCAACACCACAGCGAGGACAAAAACTTTTACGCATAAAACCAAAAATCATAAAGTCAATTCTTCCCCCAAAACAGGAACATGAGCATCAAAGCCCTCTTGCTTTAAAGAAGCCTTAAACTTCTTTGCAATTTCTGCATCAGAATGAACAACAATTACTTTCTTTGGAGAAATTGTGTTAATTATTTTGAAAAGCTCTTCTCTACCAGCATGGCTAGAAAAATCATACCTTTCAACCTTAAGCTTTGGCTTAACCATAATACCATTTAACTTAATCTCACCCGTCTCAAGCAAAATACGCCCCGGAGTGTCAACAACCTGATAGCCAGTCAAATAAAGAGTAGAATTCTTGTCCTTTTCAATCTGAGGCAAATACTCATACACAGGCCCACCCTGAAGCATTCCAGAAGTAGTAATAATTACACCAGGTTTTTTCACTGCCTTTTTTCGCATTGTCCTGTTCTTAATCCAGATTGCACGAGCCAAAGACTTTTTCAAAAAATGAGGATTCTTAATGTACTTTTGATAATTCATGTAAATCACAGCAGCCTTTTGACACATGCCGTCAAAATAAATATCTGCATTCAAATTGTATTCATTCAAAATATCAAGCAACTCAGCACTTCTGCCCAAAGCAAAAGTAGAGACAAGCGCAATGCCGCCACGGTCAACAGTGTCCTGCACTGACTCAACAAACCTCTTCTCGGTTTCTTTTCTGTTTGGATGATCGCGGTCACCGTACGTGCCCTCAATTATCAGCCAGTCGCAGTTG
>CAYIJY010000192.1:0-1617 GCA_964363785.1 uncultured archaeon | reverse complement strand
AAAAATCACAACCAAATTTCTTAACATCAACAGGAAAATGAGGAACACTTTGTGCCCCGTCAACAACACTTAAACAATCATGGTCACGCGCAATCCTGCAGATTTCTTTTGCGTCATTAATTGTCCCCAAAACATTCGAACAATGATTAAATGCAACAATTTTTGTTTTATCCGAAATCTTTTCTTCAAATTCATTTAAGTCAAGCGTTCCATTTTTTTGCACTTGCACAAAATTTAACTTAAATCCCCTTTGAAAAGCAAGCTGCTGCCAAGGAACAAAATTAGAATGATGCTCCATCTTAGTAATCAAAACCTCATCATTCTTTTGTAATTTACTTGTCAAAGAATAAGCAGCCAAGTTAATGCTCTCTGTTGTGTTTTTTGTAAAAATAACTTCGCCTTCTTTTGCGCCAATAAATCCTTCAGTTTTTTTATGTGCACTTTCAAACATTTCAGTTGCACGCGCACTAACCTCGCTCATTCCCCTGTGCACTGAACCATTGTGTTTAGAATAAAAATCAGAAATCGCATTAATTACCTGAATAGGCTTTTGTGTTGTCGCGGCACTATTTAGATAAACAAATCTTTTTCCACGAACTTTTTGCTGCAAAATAGGAAAATCCTTTGCAACATTTTCAGCTGAAAACATCTTTAACCAAGTCGCTGGGTTTTTTTCTCTAGTTCCAAAAAAATGCTCTGCGAAAGCCTCTCGTCAAGATTAAGCAAAACACTCTCAACAAAACCAGTTATAATCATGTTTAAGGCCTTTTTATAAGTTATGCCTCTAGACTGCAAATAATAAAGCTGCTCCTCGTCAACCTGTGCCACACTTGCAGAATGGCTTGCCTTAACATCATCCGCCTCAATCTCAAGGCCGGGCACATTATTGCTGCTTGCAGATTCACTAAGCAGCATGCTGTGCGCTTCCAAAAAAGCAGTGCTATGCTGCGCATTTTTAACAATCTTAATCATTGCATCAAAAACAGACTTGCTTTCTTCTGCCATAATTCCCTTAAAAACAGTATAACTATTTGAGTCACCCTCAATATGCATTGCAGTATTATTCAAATCAAATAATTGTTTTTTGTCAAGCAACAAAACATCAAACTGCTTTACCTGGCTTCCTTTCCCAACAAGATTATTGTAAGTATTTGAGCGTAACAATTTTCCATTCAGCCACGCATTTGAGTTCACAAAAAAAGAATAATTTTCAAGCATGGACTGGTTATAAAAAAAACCAGTTGATTCATCCCAATTGTCATGCAAACGGCAAATCTCTACACTTGAATTTTCTGACAAAAAATTATTCTCGCAAAGCGCAAAATTTTCTTTGCCACTAATTTTTTCAAACACAATTGCTTTTTTTTCGTTTTCAAAAAACAAAAAATTCTTTGAAACACTCTTACCCTCAAGCACTACATTAAGCTCAATTTTTTCTCCAGAAAAATCTTTATGAACAAGAACAAAGAATCCGCCAGAAAAAAATGCATTTGTAAAAGCCTCAAACTGATCCTTTGCAGCAGACTCTTTCTCAATTGCAACTTTTACTTTTTGTGGAAATTTTTTTAATGCCTCTTCAAATCTCCCTAGTTGAATTAGTTTCTTTACTCTTTCGGT
>CAYIJY010000191.1:0-1642 GCA_964363785.1 uncultured archaeon | reverse complement strand
TATTTTTAAAAAGGTTTATATTTGGTTTTTTTCCTTTTTCTTTAAAGAACGCAAAAGGATAACTAATGAGCAAGCTAAAGAAATACAACGAGAAAAGGGATTTTTCTAAGACGTCAGAGCCAAAAGGAAAAATTGCTTCCAAATCAAAAAAAACAATGTTCATGATACACAAGCACTCCGCACGAAAACTCCATTACGATTTTCGAATTGAAGTTGACGGAGTACTAAAATCCTGGGCTGTCCCAAAAGGACCAAGCATGAGTGTAAAAGACAAAAGACTAGCAGTGCATGTCGAAGACCATCCATTTGAATACGGTAAATTCGAAGGCATGATACCAAAAGGAGAGTACGGCGCAGGCAGCGTAGAAATCTGGGACAAAGGCTACTACGTAAACCTAACAATCAAAGAAGGAGTACAAGAACCATTAACAAAATGGATAGACAAAGGCCACTTTATTATCTGGGTGAAAGGAGACCGCTTGCGCGGAGGCTTTGCATTTAACAAAATGAAAGACAACAATTGGCTATTAGTCAAAATGGATGACGAATACGCAATAGAAAATAAAGAAGATGAAAAACTACCCTCAACAATTACCAAAGTAAACGCAAAAGAAATTGAAATCACAAACGCAAAAAAAGAAGTCTTTGCAAACATCACAAAAGAAGACTTTGTTGAATACTACAAAAAAGCTGCTCCGCTAATGCTTTCACATGTAAAAGACAGACCAATTTCAATGTACAGAATGCCTCATGGTATGCGTGAAGAAGGCTTTTTCCAAAAACACGTTCCAGACTACTTTCCATCATGGATGAAACGAGTTGAAGTTGAGCATAAAGGAAAAAAAATTACTTACATAATGGCTAATGACGAAGAAAGTATTGTGTACTTGGCAACTCAAATGGTTATTCCTCACATTTGGCCATCACGAAAAGACAAATTGTATTATCCTGACAAAATGATTTTTGACTTAGATCCATCAGTAAATGACATTCCAATGACACAAGAAGTAGCCTTAACCATGAAAAAGTTTTTTGACCAACTAAAAATGCCCTCATTCATTATGACAACAGGCAACAAAGGCTACCACATAATAGTTCCATTGGATCGCTCAACTGAGCAAGAGAAAGTAAAAGAATTTGCAGCAAAAATCGCACAAGTACTAGTTGATCATTATCCCGAAATAATGACAAATGAAATGCGAATAGAAAAAAGAGAAGAAAAAGTAATGATTGATGTATTTAGAAATTCACCAACACACACTGCAGTCGCACCATATTCCGTCAGGGCATCACTTCGTGGTGGAATTGCCCTGCCAATTGAGTGGAGTGAAGTAAAAAAAATTAATCCGCATTCTTTTACATTAGAAAACTATGTTGAACGCTTGAAAAAAGGAGATTTATGGAAAGACATGTATGATAAAACAATTTCTGTCAAAAAACTAACTGAGGAGCTTAAACAATGAAACCCATGCTTGCAACCATTGGAACAACAGACTTACTTGACGGAACTGACTATTACTTTGAAGCAAAACTAGACGGGTACAGAGCTTTATGCTTTAAAAAAACAAAACTAAAATTCACCTCAAGAAACGGAATCATCCTAACCAACAAATACCCAGAACTAGATTTTTTTAACAATTTA
>CAYIJY010000190.1:0-1659 GCA_964363785.1 uncultured archaeon | reverse complement strand
AAATTCTTAAAACTGCATCTGGTTTGTTGGTTTTTATTGTAAAAAAACTTAGAAAATATAATCCTAAATATATCAAGTACAGTCCTCCTGAAAGCAGGACCTATACTCGCATGTCAACTGGGCGTGACCGTTCAGGAAGAATTAAAAACTACTTTAGTCTTCTTGAATACACTATGAAAAACCTAAAAGCACTTTATGATGAAGACACGGGCGAAATGTTCTTTGAAGGCCAATCAAGTGAAGTTTTTTCACGAGGCCACATGGCAGACATAGAAAAAGCATTTATTGACGCAGGCAAAGTAGTTGCAGAGAAAGTAATTTACCGCGGCTCAAAAAAATTTGCACTTGAAACTGTAAGCAAATTCAACATTGTAGTTATCTCTCTTTTAAAACTAAATAAAAGAAAACTTGCCAACTTATTGCTTGAACAATTTCCAATGCGTGGTTATGGGGTTGCACAATTTGTTTTTTGGGATGAAATAATTCCAAAAGCCACAATCCAAGTAAAAAATTGTTTTAATTGCACTCACATAAAGCATGACCGAGTTTTTTGTTTTGCATTGGCAGGCATAATGGCCGGTGGCGCAGAAGTAGTATTTGAAACCCCCATGAAGTGCATTGAATTAGAATGCATTGCAAAAGGGGATAAGTTCTGTGTGTTTGAATTGTCCCGCGAAAGAACAGAGCCTATTTTGGAAACCTAATTTTCACGCCTTTTTTTTCTGCATAACAATTAACACAATCATTGCAGTCAAAACTACAACCAAAAAATCAGTCTCAGGCACATTGGTTCTTTCAACTTCACCAACTACTGTAAAAAAACTGTGCGCAAAATTATTTGAAACAATTGTTTCAGCTTGAGGGGGCAAAGCCCTGACCCTTACTGCATAACTCTCTTCTGGGAAAAGCTCATCATCTAATACTACTGTCCATGACCAAGTTTTTGTCTGGCCTGAATCCAATTCAAGGTTTTGTGGATCTTCACCCGAATCAAGCAAACTATTAGTCAAATTCAATATTTGTTGCCCAGTCACTGCATCAATTATGCTTCCATTCACATCCAAGTTAACTGATTGTGAATAAACATTTGAAATAGTAAAACAAACCCGCAGGTTTTCATCACCAAAAACTTTCTTTATTGGCTGTGAGCAATCCTTTGACTCCCAAGTAGTGTAAACCCGTGTCCGAAAAACATCAAGTTGGTCAGTAATAAAAATTGTCTTGTAACCTGTGCCTGTGTCTCCGTCTTTGTCAGTGCTTGAAAGTGCAACGCTGTATGCTCCAACAAAATTCCATGCATGAACAACCGGATTGTCATCCGCAGTGTCACCATCACCAAAATCCCAGTGAGTATTCCATCCAGCACTTGGCATGTCACACACTCCCGGATCAGTCACTGTTCCAATAAAATTAACCGGCTCGTATTGCCCTGCAAAAATAAAACTTGACTCTATTTTTGGCCTTGGTGCAGCATTAAGAACTTCAACCTGCACACTTGCATTATCCACATCGCCATTAGCGCACTGCAGTGCCAAATTAACAGTGTAAGTCCCATTGTCAGGAAAAACATTTGGCACAACCAAACCGTTTTTTTCAACATTTACTGGCAAACAAGCAGCATCCACTCCTCCATTCACAAAACCCCAAGTAAGAACCGCG
>CAYIJY010000189.1:0-1659 GCA_964363785.1 uncultured archaeon | reverse complement strand
TTTCAATTTTCAATTTAAAATGAATTTTTAGTCTATGTTATTTAATGTCGTCCAAGTTCTTCCTTGTGCCAAGTCAATGTAGCATTGATCCTTTATTCTTAAAGTAGTAATTTTTTCGCAATAATCTTGATCTTGAGTGTTTAAAGCTATTTCATGGTAACAAGTGCTTTTTGCTTCTTGGCTAAATACTTTTTCACATAGCTCTGGTTTGGGTTTATCATTTCCTGCAAGTGTCTGAATGCAGCCTGCAAACAAAATTAAACCAACAATTGTAATTATTCCAAATACGTTAAAAAAATCCATACAAAAATATTTATTTTGCCTTAAATTAAATTTTTGGTTCAAGTCTGGTGCAGTCGCCTTAAATCTTTTTTGCTCTTTTTTTCTTGCAAATGGAGTCGGGCAGGTCCATTCAATTAATCAAGGAAGCATTGTCAAGAAAGCACTTGTTGACTATTTTTGGTGACTGTACAGTAGATTATGTTGGCAGGGCAACTTCTACTCTTTCTCGCGGGAAAAGATTTGCTTTGCTTAAGGGTGATGATTCGATTTCTATTCATCAAAATCGGCTTGTCAGGCCGACTAATTACATGGTTGGCTCAGGCTTCTCTGTTGAAAAGGATGGCGAAAAAGTTGTTTTGACTGCGCGCAAAAACAAGCCAAAAGAAAAATTGACTGTTGTTTTTCATGAGGTTTTTGACGTGCAGAGTTATCCAATGGAAATCAGTGATGACTTGCGCTTAAGCGGCTCTGAAAGAGACTTAAATGATTTGCTTATGCAGGACTTGTCAATGATTGAAGAAGGGCTTAAGCCGTTAAATCAGCAGGAGCATTTTCACAAAGGTATTGCTGACATTGTTGCTGAAGACAAAGATGGAAACTTGGTTGTGATTGAGTTAAAAAGAAGGCAGGCTGATTACGCTAGCGTCACTCAATTGAAAAGATACATGGGGCAGGTTGAAAAAATTAAGGGGAAAAAGTGCCGGGGTATTCTTTTGGCGCCTGACATTAGAAAGGCTGCTTTGAATTTGCTTGAAGAGCTTGGCTTGGAATTTGCAAAGCTTGATTTTGAATTAAAGCCAAGTTCGGTTGAAAAAGCAGAGATTAAAGGTTTGCAGAAAAAGCAGACAACTATTTTTCAGCATTTAAAGTGAATTTTAGATTTGCTTTTAATAACTGCTTTACTTTTTTCAATTTATGTCTGAAAAGTCTTATGAAATTTATTTGACTAGTGAATTTGAGCATGATTTTAAAAAACTTAACCGGCAAGAACAAGAAAGGATAAAAAAATCTATACTTCAACTAAAAACTAATCCGTATTCTGGAAAGCCGCTTGGTTTTGATTTTTTTCGGGAAAAAAAAATTGGCGGAAAAAGACTTTATTTTTTGATTTACGAAGAGCTTGTAGTTGTGTTTGTTATAACTTTTGGAAATAAAAAAACCCAAAAAGAAACAATAAATGAAATAAAAAGTAAGCTGCCAACTTACAGGGATGAAGTAAAAAAAGTTTTAGGAAAAGCTTAAGCAAATTTTTTGATTCGCCCTGCTTTAATGTCTTCAATTCCTTTGGCAATTTTAGCCAAAAGTTCGTGGTCTATTTTTTCAAGTCGTTTAAGTTTTTTGTATTCATCTTTTGAAATGGTTAATGTTTTAGCGTTC
>CAYIJY010000188.1:0-1722 GCA_964363785.1 uncultured archaeon | reverse complement strand
AGTTGTTGGTGACAACATTAAGGATGTGTTAAAGTTTGCAGGAATAAAGGATGTTTGGTGTAAGACTTTTGGAAGAACCAAAACAAGGCTTGACTTTGTAAAGGCAGCAATTGATGCTTTGGTTAAGACTGGTAAAGTGCGCTATTCATCTGACATGAGTGCCAAACTTGGAGGAATGAATTAAAATGTGGGCAGTTATTAGAGTAAGGGGAAGTGTAAATATTTCTTCAGGAATTAGGCAGACTTTGGAGCTTTTAAGGCTTGAAAAACCACACAACATGGTTGTTATTGATGAAAAAACAAGCACAAAGAACATGGTTTTAAAGGTAAAGGAATTTGTTACTTTTGGAGAGATTGATGAAAAGACTTTTGCGTTCCTTTTGAATAAAAGAGGAAGAATTGCAGGTAACAAAAGGCTTACAAGCGAAATGTTAAAAGAAATAAAAGTTCATTCTGTTGATGATTTGGCAAAGCAGGTTTTTTCTGGAAAAAAAAGGTTAAAGGAATTCGGTGTTAAGGAAGTGTTTAGGCTTAATTCTCCAAAAAAAGGTTTTGATCGAGGCGGAGTAAAAAAAGCTTTTTCTAATGGCGGTGTTCTTGGTTATCGCGGAAAAGACATTAATGATTTAATTGAAAAAATGGCGTGATTTGTTTATGAGTGATAGGAAAAGAAAAAGAAAAAACAAGTTAAGGGGCAACAGGACATTTGGTAGCGGTGACACAAAGAATAGAAGAGGCTCTGGAACAAAAGGCGGAAAGGGAAGAGCAGGCTCCAAAAAACACAAGTTTAGCAAGTATTACATGTTTGCAGGGACACTTAGAAAATTCAAGGCAAGACCAAAAGGCGAAGTAATGAATGTTGAGCATCTTGATGACAAGGCAAACATTTGGATTGAAAAAAAACTTGTTGAATCACATAATGGTTTTTTTGTTGTTGATGGAAAAAAAGTCGGCTTGCAAAAAATTTTAGGCAAGGGTGCTGTGACTAAAAAGTTTTTATTGAAAAACTTGGCAGTCAGTGAAAAGGCACGCGAAAAAATTATTGGAGCTGGCGGAAAAATTGAAGAAGAAAAAATCATTGAAGGGGAAACTGAGGAAGAGTAAATGAGTTTTTTGGATTTGTTTGACCCGCTTTACAGGATTTTGCCTGAAATAAAGGCACCTGAGACACAGCCTCCATTAAAGAGGAAAGTTTTTTGGAGTGCACTTGCTTTAATCTTGTTTTTTATAATGGGAAACATTTCCGTTATTGGTCTTGAAGCAAGCAATGCAGGCCAATTGGCTCAGCTGCAGATTATTTTGGCAAGCCAAATTGGATCAATAATTACTGTTGGTATTGGGCCGATTGTTTTGGCTTCAATTATTTTGCAGTTGCTTGTTGGTGGCGGCATACTTAATGTTGATCTTACTGATGTAAAACAAAAAGGAAAATTTACTGCAATGCAAAAACTCCTTGGAATTTTGTTGTCATTTGTTGAAGCGGGGGTTTATGTTGTAAGCGGATTGCTTGTGCCAACCCCTGGAATGTTTTTGTGGGTTGTTTTGCAGGTTGCAATTGGTTCAATTATTTTAATGTATTTGGATGAAATTGTTTCAAAGCACGGCATTGGTTCTGGAATAAGTTTGTTTATTGCAGGCGGTGTTGCTGCGGATGTTTTGTGGAGAATTTTTAATCCATTAAATGTTTTGGGACAACTTGCTTTTTTGGGACAGGGAACAAAT
>CAYIJY010000187.1:0-1752 GCA_964363785.1 uncultured archaeon | reverse complement strand
TATATTACGGATTCTGCTGTGACTATTGATCTTTCAGGCGAGTTTGGCAAAATGGTTGAGGCGTCTCAAAAAGCACTTGATGCTGCACTTAGTGTAGTCAAGCCTAATGGAAGTATTTCTAAAGTCGGTGAAGTCGTGGAAAAAGAAATTAAGAAGGCTGGTTTTAAACCAATTTCTAATTTGTCTGGTCATCGAATTGAACAGTGGATTGCTCATGCAAGTCCAAGTGTTCCAAATATTTCTACGCGCGAGGACAAAAAGTTTGAAGTTGGAAAAGTTTATGCACTCGAGCCTTTTGCAACAAACGGAGCAGGCTTTGTGCACGAGGGCGTACAGGCTGAGATTTTTGGTTTTGATGAAAATAAGCCAACAAGAAGCATGGCTGCAAGAAAGATTCTTTCTTTTGTAGAAGAAGAGTATAATGCTTTGCCTTTTGCTGAGCGCTGGATTGAAAAAAAACTAAAGCTTGCGGAATTTGAAAGAAAAGTTGCGTTTAGGGAAATGCTTTCAAAAAATCTTATCCACTCTTACCCGGTTTTAAAGGAAGCTGAAGGAAAAACCGTGACTCAGGCTGAAACGACAGTTTTAATAGGGGAAAATGACATTATAAAACTGGTTTAAAAATGGAGAAAGATGATTATATTAGGCTTGGCGTTGGTGCCTTTGTCCTGTTTATCACAATGCTTTTGTGGAGTTTTTTTTTGAATTCTTCAGGTGTCTCATTTAGGGCGCTTTTGGGTTTGGATGGTTTTTCAAGATCTCTTGATGTTCTTTTGAATTTAAACTTTTTTTTGTTTGTAATTTTTTTTCCAATGACAATAGCTCTTGTGTCGACTTTTACAAAGATTTTTGACAGAAAAGAAATGTACATTATTATTGTGTCATCTTTTGTTTTGCTTGGATTGATTTCACTTTTGTTGTTTTCAAATTTACTGAATTTTTGGGTTATTGGAATTGCATTTTTTGCCTCTTTGATAATTGTGGCTGAGACGTCTTTTATAAAATTTAATGAAATGAAAAACCTGCCTTTTTTAAGAGTGTCACTTGGGGCAATCAGTCAGGTAAATTTTTTTGTAAGCATTGGAATATTTATTTCCACTGCGTTGTTTGTGCTTCCAGTGCAAAGTGAATTGGTTACTGACTTGGAAGAGCAGGCAATTAGTTCAATGATTAATGAGGATTTTTCTTCAGGTTTAAGTGAGACTGCCTCTGTTGTTTTTGTAGAAGGCCAAAGGCAGACAGTGAATGTTTTGATTAACAGCCCGCAATTTACAGTGCTTGGGACAAAGGAAGACCCTGACGTGCAGTCATTTGTGCTTCTTTCAACAAGTCTTGCTGAGCAGATAAATTCGCCTGAGTACTTAAAGTTAATTCAGGAGCAGACTGCTGAAGAAACACAGGCATCCTTAAGCCAGGACAAACTGCAGGCATCTTTTGATAAAATAAAAAAAGACATTCCACTTATTGCTTTTTTTGAGGACTTTTTTTGGATATTATCAGGCCTGATTATTGCCTCTCTTTACATGCTTATAGGGAATTTTTTCTTTAAACCCCTTGGCGCAATATACGGTTTTTTGCTTGGACTATTCGTACAATACCTTGAAAAACAAGAAGCCCCCCAAATATAATTGCCCCTATGGTGTAAAGGACAGCATAAAAGCTTGCGGGGAACCCTTGCGCGAGTTCACGGCGCGTACGCCTTTGGCAGTACATAATCAAAGTCAAATCAGATTTGGTTTCTAAATTAACAAA
>CAYIJY010000186.1:0-1765 GCA_964363785.1 uncultured archaeon | reverse complement strand
GCCAAGATGAAAATGAAAAAAAGGCTGCTTTGTATACTTTGAATTTGGTGATGTTTAATTTGGTAAAATTGTTTGCGCCTTTTTTCCCGCATGTGACTGAAGAGATTTCCCAGACTAATTTTAAGTCTGCCATTAAAACAAAAAGCATTCATTTAGAAAAATGGCCACTTGAGTTAAGGGGTTTTGATGACAAAAAAGCAGTTTATGCTGGTGAGGCACTTAAGGAAATGATTGCTTTGATTAGAAAGGAAAAGACAGTTAGAAAACTTTCAATGAATAAGGAAATGCAAAAAATAGTGGTTTATGGGCCAAGAGAATTAAATGAGGTTTTGCTTGAATTGCAAAAAACAATGAACATTAAAGAAATTTATTTGAATGAGAATGGAAAAGGACATGAAGTTGTCTCGGAAAAAGTTTCACTTGACTTGGTTTTTTGAGGGCAAATGAAGGGTTTTAAAAGCAGAATAATTATTATTTATGGATTTTAAAGGTAAGAGTGAATCGTAATGAATACAAAAAAAGCGTTGTTTGGCATTGTCCTTATTTTGGTTATTCTTTTTTTGGCTATTAATTTTTTGTTTTCTTCTGACTTTGATAAGGCTACAATTGAGTTAAAGTCACTGGAAATGAGAGTAAACCTTGATGAGAATATTTTGCTCCCTGGAACAAAAACTGATTTAGCGACTTACAAGAGCGGGCTTTCTGCTTTGAAAAGAAAGTGGTTTGGTTCAAGTGCGTTTAGGGATGCTGTTGACTTAAAACTTTTAATGGTTGAAACTGGTGAAGAGATTTTTTTTATTGGGGATGAATTTGGAAAAATAAACAGGATTAATCCAAATTGTCTTGAAAGTGGTGAAATAAATTCTCTTAAAAAAATTACTGAGTCAGCAAAAAAAGGATTTAACAATGCACTTGTAAAAAGAAACCGTTTTGTGCAAGTTTATCCAAACGAAGCAAAAAAACTCCCAGAAGTCTCAAATGAATCATTTGAGCAGACAATTAATGGCTCGATTATTGGTGTTAATAAAATAAATGAAATACTTGGAACTTATTGCTAAAAAAAAACTGATTTTATGAAACTTTTATTTAGGGGCGCTGAAGCTAGTTTGTTTGAAACAAGTTTTTTGAACGAAAAAGCAATTTTAAAGAAAAGAGAGCCAAAAAATTATCGTGTTAAGGCTCTTGACCAGAAAATAGTTTCACTGCGAACAAAGCAGGAGTGTTTGCTTATTTCCCGTGCAAAAGAAGTTGGAGTGCGGACTCCGCTGATTTTTTATGCAAACAAAAAAACCGGTGAAATAATCATGGAGTTTGTTGACGGAGTGCAATTTAAGGATTTGGCAAAAAAAGCATTTGAAAAAAATTGTTCTTTACTCGGAAAAGAAGTTGGACTGCTACATAATGAAGGTATTGTTCATGGCGACTTAACCACAAGCAATGTCTTGGTTAAGAAAAATAAGCTTGTTTTTGTTGATTTTGGTTTGGGTTTTTTTTCAAAAAAAATTGAAGACATGGCTGTTGATTTGCTTGTTTTGAAAAAAACTCTTAAGTCAACGCACAGTAAAGAGCCGCTTGTTTGGGAAAAGTTTTTAAGTGGTTACAAAAAATCTTTCAAAAATGCATTAAGTGTAATTAATCGTATTTCTGACATTGAGAAAAGAACTAGGTATTCTTGATTTAATTTATGCCGACTGGAATTTCTTTTCCTTGTTCTTTTAACTGGTCAATAATTCACTGTCTCCAGTCTTTTGTGTTCCAGAATTCT
>CAYIJY010000185.1:0-1794 GCA_964363785.1 uncultured archaeon | reverse complement strand
CTTTAGTTGAAATAAATGAAAAGCAAGCGAATTTTTTGCTTGAACGAAATCTGCAACGGTTAGTTGACAAGCCAGTCAGAGAGTCAAGCAAGCGGGTGGCGCAACCGCGTGAGATAATTGAAACAAACGAATTATTTGACCCGCGTAGCCCGGCACATAATTTTGATGCATTCCAAAAATTCAGGTTGAATGCTGGCGAGACTGGAATTATTTCTGACGCAAAAAACTATTCATATTATCCGGTAATTGCAATATTTAATTTTGAAATAAAAGATGGCTCTACAATCAGTTTGTTTGAGCACTGGACAAGCCAAAAAACAGAGCTTTCTGTTGGGGGGAAAATAAAATTAGTCAGGGAAGGTTATTACCTTGAGTTGGTTGAATTAAACAGGGATTACGCTGTTTTTTACAGCGGCAAACTTGCAAGTGATGCCTCTATAAAGCAGCCAATTGTAAAGCCAACACAAGTGCCTAAAAATAATGGCTTTTCAATCCCTTTGAATGCAGGCTGGAACTTGGTTTCATTGCCATCAAACATGATGCCAGAATTGGCTGTTTACAATCCAGATAACTGCAGGAATAATTTGAGTTTTGTTGAATTCAATAATGAAACAAAGCAGTTTGAAAAAGCAAAAAAAATTGTTTCTGGAAAAACATATTGGGTGTATAATTCAAATACAAACAAGAGGCTTCCAAATTGTGAATTAATTCTCCAGAACAATTTTGATGCTACAGTGTTTGACCAGCAGGGATTATTTGCGGGCTGGAATTTCATTGCAGTGACTTCTGACATGGTTGGAAAAGACTTTTCAGAATTCAGTGACTGTAAAGTAAATGCAATGTACAGTTATGATTCATCTGCAAAGAAATGGATCAGAGAAGAAAGTAATATTGGAAAAGAAGACCTTGGAAAAGGGTTTGCGGTAAAAACAACCGGACAATGCACTCTTTCCACAGAAGACCTTCCTCCAACTCCCAATAACTAAAAACGGTTGTCTCCATTTGAGCGCCGTACCTGCACCATCTTTTGATGTTGCAATAATACATAAATTTTGAGAGCCGCCGCTTTGGTGGCCTCAAACCCATTATTTTGAGAAAGCCATGGATTAGATTTAATTACTTAAAAGAATAAATATTTTACAAATGCCTAAAAGAGAGTTTCCAAAAAACAAACAAACAAATTCATTTACAGGCAACATAGAAAAAATAAAAAAAAGAGAAATTTTCCTTGCTAGACTAGCTGGCAAGTTTACTGATTCCCATATTGGAAGAAAGCTTGGAATTTCTGCCCAAACAGTTTATGATTATAGGAAAAAACATGGAATTCAAAAAGCGCCGCTAAAAAAAAGAAAAAGAACTAAACGAGGGCAAGCCAAAACTCAATTTACACAAAAAAGGAATCTGCCAACTATGCTTGATTATGAGAACCGCTTTTTAAAAGAGAACAAAAGAAAACCCAAAAACACAATTGAAGTGTATGTTTTTAACAATTTGAGAACTGATGAGGTAATTAGATTAGAGAAATTAAGAATAAAAGAATTAAGACGTCAAGGCTTCTCTATAAGAGATGAAAATGAAATTATAATGCAAACTTTAGAGGAATGCAAAAGACGCAGGCAAAAAAAAATGAGTGCACGGGAGAGGATTTGAACCTCTGTAGGCACTAAGCCACCAGATCTTGAGTTAAGCCTGCAAAGAAAATATAGTAAACTATTTCTCTATCACAACTGGCCCGTTTAGCCGCTTCGGTACCCGTGCAGTAAATTTAACGACTAAACAATCTGGGTTAAATTA
>CAYIJY010000184.1:0-1808 GCA_964363785.1 uncultured archaeon | reverse complement strand
ATTGATGTTTTTTGTTCTAGTTCATCAAGTTTTTGTAAAGCAATTTTTCCAAGAAGTACTGCGCTTGTAAAGCCATAGTTTTGTGCGGGGTCGCTTCGTGCCAAAAAGACTCTTTGGTGTGAAAGTTTTTTTTCAGTTAAGTACTCGCCGACTATTTTGTCTGTGTTTAAGAGTTGTTCTTTTGTTTCGATTAATGGGATTACGTTTATTTGTTCGGGGCTGAATTTGCCTATCCAGTCTGAGACTGTTGGGCCGCCTTCAAAGAATTTTTGTGATTGTTTTCCTGCGACAAAGTTTTTGTAATAATAATATATTCGGTTTACGTCTTGTGCACTTGATGTCATTGGGAGTATTACTTCAAAGATTGGCGCAAGGTCTTGTTCGTAAAATATTTGTGCAGTGTCAAATGAGCGTGGTATTCCTTCAAGTGTTTCTAAAAGTATTTTTGCTTCAGTTTTTTCTATTGAGGGATTTGGTACGCGTAAAGTCAGGCGGAGTTCTTTTCCTAGTTTTTTTTCCCTAAAAAAATTTTCGTATTTGGTTAAGAGTGTTTTTACGACGTAGCCGTCAACTTCTTTTCCTTCACAGTCCCACATTTGTTCAGAGCAGCCCAAGTGTGAGAATGCATAGTAGGCTTCTTGTATTTCGTCATCGCCTTCCAATATGGCGTTTGAGGCAAAAAAAGGCATGCTTGCATTGTCTGGGTGCTGCGTGCTCATTGTGCGTGGTACAAAATCAACCATTTTACCAGTTAGATAAAATTTACAAAAGTGTTTAAAATAGAAATGAAAAGAACATTTTTCAAACTCAACCTGCAGGTTGATTTTAGTTCTACCAAAGATATTTTAATAACTTAAAACATAAGTCTCTACAAGTAATTTTAGAAAAAATTTTAGGTCGGGGGTCATATGAAATATAATTATTTATTATTAGCCGTAGGATTAATTTTTTTAGCATTTATTGTTTTTTCTTTTAACTCAAGTAAAACAAGTGAAACTAATTTTTCTGGCTTGAATGTTTCTAATGTTTCAACTTATTCTGATGAAATTCTTATTCACAATAGTCATCCGACTAAAATGTCTTTGCAGGGAAAAGTAGAAGGGCTATTAAGTGGTAATTTGGGTGTTAAGGTTGGTGAGTCTAATTCTTGTTCTAGTAATATTTTTTTTGACCAGAATTTTTCTGGAGCAATCCAAAACGGAACATTCAATTTGTTATTAGGAGAAACTGCCGACTTGAATCTGAATTATAATAAAGATTATTTCATGTGTTTGTACGTTAATGGTGAGTTAGTTGGTGGTCCGAGTAAATTTAGGGGTGGACAGGGACAAATTCATTCCACTGATGTGAATGCTTCTGAGTTTGCTTCAACTAGTCTTGATAATAATTGGACTGGGTCGCAAACTTTTTTCCAGCAAATTAAGTCAAATGTGGCTACTGGTACTGCTCCTTTTTCTATTTTGTCTACGACTAAGGTAAATAATTTGCAGGCGGATTATTTGGATGGCTTTAGTTATCCAATAATTTTTTTAAACGGAGCAAATGTTGGTTCTAGGCAAAACTTTAACTTTGTAGGAACTTTCATAGAAGCTTATCAAAACGTTGGAACTAACAGTATTGACGTAAATTTTTTAGAAGAGAGTAACACTATGTGGATGAAGGATGAATTTTGTAGTTCAGGTTCTACTTCTGACTTAGGTTGGACTTCGCGCGGAAATGGAACAGGAGCAACAGTTAATGCAAAGGCAGGAGAACTAAATCACCCTTGCATTAAAAGATTGACAAGTGGCACTGACTCAACAAGCCTA
>CAYIJY010000183.1:0-1819 GCA_964363785.1 uncultured archaeon | reverse complement strand
TTCCAAAAAAATCAATTTCACTTGTAAATCCAAGTTCATTCGAAAAGGTAAACACGCTTAAAAAAACAAAATAAACAAAGTGAAACATGCCGTAATGTACTGCAAAAAACAATGCCAAAAATACGCCGCCTACTTTGTATTTGTCTTCTTTTGATTTTAGGCTGAGTAAAAAAAGTTTTAAGAAATGAAAAAAACCAATTATTGTGCTTTGCAGCCAATAACCCCAAACAAGTGTCAGTAAACTCCAGTTAAACAAAAATGCAAATATGATTGTTGTAATGTTGCTTGCAAGAAGTAAAGCGTCTGTTTTGTTTTCAATGGAAATTATTTTTTTTAAATCCATTTTTGTTTCCTTTTCTTTTGATTTTTCAACCAAACTCTTTTAATATATTATTAATTAGATGAATAACTATGCCCAAGACTGAAAAAAAAGTTTCTGCTTCATCAGAAGTTTTGGATATTAATGACACTTCAGAGGTTAGTGTTTCTCCTAGGTTGCTTGAACAGGTTGTTGGTCAGGATAAGGCTGTTGAGCTTGTTAGAAAGGCTGCTGCCCAAAAGAGAAATGTTTTGCTTGTTGGTTTGCCAGGCACTGGAAAGAGTCTTTTGGCCCAGGCCATGGCAGAGATTTTGCCTGTAAGTGAGTTACAGGATGTTTTGGTTTACCCAAACCCTGCGGACCCCAATACTCCACGGATTAGAAAGCTTAAGGCTGGGGAAGGCAAAAAGATTGTTGAGAAAGCAAAGCTTGAGTCACGTGCCCAAGAGGACAATTTAAGGTTAATTGGCATGATTTTTCCGATTGGCTGGCTTATTCTTAGTTTTGTTACTTGGAGGCTTGGCTGGATTTCGGACATTGTTTATGCTGCTACAATGATTGTTGGTTTTTTGATTTTGATTGGCTTTGCACTTGGTGCACAGGTCAGGACTAAGTCTACTTTGGTTGTTCCAAAGTTGTTGGTTGATAATAGTTCAAAAAAAATTGCTCCTTTTTTTGAAGCAACAGGTGCACGAGCGGGTGCCTTGCTTGGTGATGTTAGGCACGATCCATTACAGTCTGGTGGTTTGGGTACTCCTCCTCACTTAAGAGTTGAACCAGGAATGATTCATCGCGCAAATGGCGGTGTCTTGTTTTTGGATGAAATTGCTACTTTGTCAATGAAGTCTCAGCAGGAATTGTTGACTGCAATGCAGGAAAAACAATATTCCATTACTGGTCAGAGTGAAATGAGTTCTGGTGCAATGACTAGGACTGAAGCAGTTCCTTGTGATTTTGTTTTGGTTGCAGCTGGAAATTATGAGGATCTTGAAAAAATTCACCCGGCATTAAGAAGCAGGATTAGGGGTTATGGTTATGAGATTTACATTAGCATGGATATGCCTGATTCTCCTGAAAACAGAAACAAGATTGTTCAGTTTGTTGCACAGGAGATAAAAAAGGACGGCAAGATCCCGCATTTTTCTGTTCCTGCTGTTGACTTAATTGTCCTTGAAGCAAAGAGAAGGGCTGGTAAAAAAAACAAGTTGACTTTGCGTTTAAGGGATTTGGGTGGCTTGGTTAGGGCTGCGGGGGACATTGCAAAGGAAAAAGGCCACAAGATTGTTGATGCACAGGATGTTTTGGAAGCAAAGATGAGTTCTCGTACGCTTGAGCAGCAAATGGTTTCAAAGATGCTTGAAGAGAAAAAAGATTATGAAGTGTTTTTGTTTGAAGGCTCTGCTGTTGGAAGAGTTAATGGCTTGGCTGTAAGTGGTGATGATGCTGGCTTGGTTTTGCCAATAGAAGCCGAAGTGGCGCCTGCTTCAAGTAAAAGTGAAG
>CAYIJY010000182.1:0-1824 GCA_964363785.1 uncultured archaeon | reverse complement strand
TAAAACCAATTTTTTGTATGAATCTGCTTTTTACAGAACAAATCGAAAATAAGAGAGTTGTAGTAGAAAATCCTGCTACTTTTTTTAATTGGGTAAAAAATTCTCCAAAGTTCGTTTCCTGGAAAGAATTAGTTAAATCTTTGGGTTGCGGCAACACTGCTTTGAAATATTATAGGCGTGGTAAAAGGACAATCAACGGAAAAGTATTCCTGCAACTTTTAGGTTATTTGGATGAAGAACAAAAGGAGAAAGTATTTTCAAGTATAAAATTTTTGGATTCAAGTTGGGGTTTGAAAAAAGGTGGTCGGCAATCAATTAAAAATTTGAAAGAAAAACTGGGCGAAGAAGGTTTTCAAAATCATTTGAAAGAAATTAGGGCAAAAGGCGGGCTTGAATTATGGCATAAAGCAATGAAGGAAAGTCCTGTACAATACAGTAAGATTCAAAGTTCCAGGTGGCTTAAGTTAATGCAAATTTGGAAAAAAGACAAAAAAATTCGTGAAAAAATAACTAAAAATATCAAAGCGCGTTTTGGGGAAAATTATTTTTCAACAATCGGATTAAGGGCAGTTGAAAAACAATTACTTACAGAAAGAGAAAAAATTGTTTTGAATAATTTGTCAAATTTAGGCTATGAACTAGAAATCCACAAAACATTTTCAAGCCACAATATTGATTTTGTATTCAAAAAGAACAATCAATTAAAGGCATTTGAAGAAGTTTTGGGGTTCAAAAAGAAAAAGAGTCACTTGTTTTATGAAATTCTAGTTTTATATCAAAAATACAGAGATCTAGTTACTAAGCATGCTGTTCCTTTTTTTGTTTCAACTTGGTATGAAGTGGACTTAAAATATAAACATGAAAGACTTCCACTTGAATTGTTATTGTGGGCTTCTGAAAAAGGAATGATTCCAATTTTAATGGATCTGGAGTTTTTTCATGATATAAGAATGGATGAATTTAATGGAACTGATTGCGCCTCAAAAATAACTGACTTTCTTAAAATCAATTTGAAACAAAGAAAACAACTTCTTTTGAAAGGAGCAACCACTCAACTTAAGCAAAAATTTGATGCCTTTGAACAATTAACAAATAATAAATTTGGTTTACTTGGTTTGAATCCGCAAGGCAAAAAATTGCTTGAAACTCGATTTGGAACTTACACAGTAACAGACAATTTCTTTAATTTGTATGGCCAAGATTTTGCAGTATTTATAAGTAACAACGACCTTTCAGGGATTATTGGTTCATCTGCAATAGTCAAAGAACTAGTTTCTTCAAACATAAAAACGGTTGGGATTTTATTTGGTTCAAATAAAAGGAATTTTAAAACCCGCGCTCAAAGAACTTTATTAAACTCTTACGTGGATTATTTTTATAGAAGTCTAGATGATTTTGAAGTAAATTTTGGGCTCGTGGTCTAACGGTTATGATACACCGATGGCACTCTTTTTGATATTATAGATATTGTAAGACTAGTTTCGGTGCGGCTGCGGGTTCGATTCCCGCCGAGTCCAATTTTAAATAAATTTTGAAGGGTGTTTTTTGTTTGGTTATTAATTTATAATAATATAAATTGCAATCTTTAACATGCTTGATTTGTTAATGCCTTTTCTGTTTTTTGGAGTTATATTACTTTTAGGCCTCTTTTATTTTTTTTATTATAAAATATATCCAATGTACGCTTTAAATGAACTCAAGCCCAAATTACCTGGGTTTGTAAAAGAAAAAAGTACTTTAGTCGGAGTAATCAAAGGAAAAAAAGTAGTAGTGTTTCATAAAATTGCTGTTCTTATAAATAATCAATATCAACCATTTAACAGT
>CAYIJY010000181.1:0-1827 GCA_964363785.1 uncultured archaeon | reverse complement strand
CGATTGTTCCCTTGTATGGGACAATTCCTTCGATTCCTTCTGGGACAAATTTTTTGTTTTCTTCAACCCCGGACTGGAAGTACCTGTCAGCGCTTCCTTTCTGCATTGCCCCAACGCTTCCCATTCCGCGGTACTGCTTGAATTTTCTGTTGTTCAAATAAATGACTTTTCCGGGCGTTTCCTCGCATCCAGCAAGGATGCTTCCGACCATCACAGTGCTTGCACCGACTGCAAGCGCTTTTGTGATGTCCCCGCTGTACTTTATTCCCCCGTCAGCAATTATTGGGACGCCTTTTTTTCCTGCGGCTTTTGCAACTTCCATTATTGCTGTGACTTGTGGGACGCCAATTCCTGTGATTACTCGCGTGGTACAGTTGTGGGCAACAACCCTATTGGCAAGGTAAGAGTTGTCTTCATCCACTTCAATGTTGTAAACAGTTGTTTCTTTTTTGGTTTCTTCAACTGAATCAACTGTCAGATAAATGTATTCTTCGTCTCCCCAGCTTTGCTGCGTTGAAATTTTTGTTTGGAAAAATTGTTTTTGCGGATAAAAAGTCTGCATAAATCTTTCAAACTGTTTTCCAGAAATGCTTACGCGATAAGTCCTGCTCCAATTGGAATTCTTTCTTTCATAACTTTTGATTGATGGCAAAAACCCAAGGCGGATAAGCATTTCGCTTAATTGGTAGGCAAGCGATGGAGAAACAGTTGTGTAAGCGGCCCTTCTGTAATCTTTAATGCTTTCGTCCCCGTTAAACGCGCCCAAAACAAAACTTTCCAAAAGTTTTTTGTCCTGTGAAAGCAAAATTTCCGGCACTTTTTTGTTTTTTGCGCCAAGAGGCAAAAGCCTTTCAAAAAACGATGCAATTGCATGGGAAAAAATATGCACTGTTACAGCGCTTTTGTTGCTTTTTTCAATCACTTTTGTTGATTCGTATCCAAAAATGTCTTTTACCAATCCGGCAATTTCTGCATGGTATTCTGTTTCATGTTTTGCAAAAGAAAAGCAAAGCTGCCTGTTGTTTTTTGCGCCTGCAATGTGCCCTTCTGCAACAAAATAGCCAAACAGTTTCATTAATTTTTCATCAAGTGCAACAAACCTTTTCACTTTGTTTGGCTCGATTTTTCTTTCATATTGGATGCTTTCAAGGTATTGGTTGACTTTTTGGTTCAACGCCATGTTTACCGATTTGTTTCCGTGCACACTGTTTTCAATAATCCTTGGTGTTGTGTCAAATTTTTTTGCCAAATCAACATGTGATTGCGTATTTGGATTAAAACCTATTTTATTTGACCAGACAAATTTGTCATCAAAAAAATGGCTTGAAACAAATTCTGACAAATCAAAAACTTGGTTTTGCACTTTGCTAATTGTGGTTCTTGGCAAAACAGCTAAATCCCCTTTTTTGAGCTTACTTGCATCAACCCAGTTCAGTCCTTTATTGTGTTTTTTTGCATCAAAAAAGTATTTTGCGCCGTATTTAGCCATTTTTTCTTTTTCTGCATCAAAAGTTATTGCCAAAAATGGGTGTTCTGGCGTTGCGCGGATTTTTTCCGGCGAACCATTTACTTTTATCTCCAAAATTTTTCCAATGTGTTTTTTTTCATATTTTTTTGTAACTGTCCTTTTTCGGTTTTTGTGCGTTATTACAATGTCTCCGACTGAAACATCTTTTATTTTTTTGACAGAATAATCGCCCATTGTGATAAGTGCATCTTCTTCAAGGCAGATTGCACCCGGGCCAACCCCGACCTTGATTGCGTCCGCACCTGCATCAATCAGGGCTTTTGCGCCGCTTTCGGTTGCAACGTTTCCTGCAATTATTT
>CAYIJY010000180.1:267-1854 GCA_964363785.1 uncultured archaeon | reverse complement strand
ATTTTAAGCCTAAAATACCGCATTGAATTGCTTGAAAAAATGAATTCAAAAAAACTTAAGACAAAAAAAATAGAACTTCAAATACCAAGCTTCCTAAAATGGGAAATAGGTCCAGAATAAAAAAAAAGCCAAGCAAAAGCCTTTAATAAAACTTTAATATTCTATTAAAATTGAGTTTTTTTTATGTATGATAAGCCAAATGAAAGAAAATATGACTATCCAGACGATTCACAGGATGACGCTGAATTATACGAAGAAGACAAACTCGAAATGGTAAAAGAAAAAGCAAAAGAAGCAATTGAATTAATAAAAAAAAACAAAAAACAAATAATTATCGGAGTAGTTGCAGTTTTGGCATTATTTTTTGTTTATGATTTTTTTATCGGAAGTGTAAAAGAAATCACATTCAATATCACAGACACAGAAGGAGAATTCCTTGATGACGCAAAAATAACCGTACTTGATTCAGGAGGACAAAAAATAAGTGACGTCATTAATGGAGAAAAAATTAATTTACGAAAAGGAGATTACACTTACACGGCAAGCTTAACTTCATACAAAAATTTAAAGAAAAAAAACTTCACTGTAACTGAAAACACGCAAATACTTGAAGAACTTGAAAAAAACATTAACCTTGAGCTATACCTAAAAAACCCGTTCCCAGCAAGACTTGTTGAAAACCAGTTAGTGCAACTTGAAGTCACAATAAAAAACAACACTCAAAGCCAAGAAGAAGCAGAACTTGTTTTTGAAGGCGCACTTGACCAAGGCCTAATGCAAGCAAGCTACCAGTCACCAATTTCACTTTCACCAGGCGAAAACACAATAATAGTAAGCATACAGGTAAACGCAACAATAGAAAAAAACCAAATAAAGAATGAATACAAAGGCAGCATAAGACTAAAAGGATTAAACAACACAAACGCAAAAAAAGAAATTGTATTTGACCTAATTGAATTTGACCAAAGCAGAATAAGCATAAACGGCTCAACAAACTTTGGTTTTGTAGAAGAAGGAACAAGCTCAACTGAAAAAAAAATTACAATCAGAAACCAAAGCGGAATAGACATAGAAAACCTAGAAATACTAATCAGAGTAAACAGCACTCAATTTTCACCACAAGACGAAATACCCTCATGGTTTAATTTTTCAAGACAAATACCAATCCCGACAATAAAGGGCGGCGCACAAGAAGAAGTCGGCATAACAGTAACTGTTCCTGTTGGAATTGATTTTGATGAAAGCACAACACAGGAAAACGTACAAGGCCAAGTAGTATTCAAGACAACATTCTTTGAAATAACAAAAGAACTTGACTTAATCATAAGAAAAAGCGAGTCAAAAATAGAATTCCAAAACATTCCAACATCAAGCTCAATAAGTTTTGACGAACAAAACCAAAATTACCCGCCAAGAACAATACAATTCAGGCTTAAAAACTCAGGAAACCTTGCAATAAGAAACATTAGCTTAAAGGGCGATTGCAATGGCGAAGAATGGATAGAATTCAACAAGACATTCCTAAACAGAATAAACCCAGACTCAACAGAGCCAATAATCTTTATAATCGAAGTTCCATCATCAGCA
>CAYIJY010000180.1:0-257 GCA_964363785.1 uncultured archaeon | reverse complement strand
ATCTCTTTTTGCACAGTAACAGCAAGTTACGACAACCCAAGAAGAATAGAGCCACTTACACTTGAAGAAAGCTTTACATTTAATTTAAACTTAAACTAAAAAAGAAAAAAATACCCTAATGCATTTTGAAAGAACAGCGCTCCAGAGCGTTTTTAAGGATTGTCACGGAATTTTTTGGTTTGTTCAAGCAATTCTTTTGTGGTAAAAATTTTCACAGTTTCCTGCCCTTTCAGGTCTGAATCATTAGACCATAAAGG
>CAYIJY010000179.1:0-1861 GCA_964363785.1 uncultured archaeon | reverse complement strand
TCACAGGATTCTTTTGAGGTGGTTACGGAAATTTGAAAACAAGAATGCCCGGCCCAAGTTATCTTCATGAGTCTTGAAACATGAAACCTAAAACATGTTACGCCATTGCGTTTTTATGTTTCACGTTTCACGCTTTAGGTTTTATGATTTTCTAATTTTATCACAACTGCTTTTTTAGTTCAACCCTTGTAAAGTATGAAAAACAATGTATAGTATACCTATTGTTAACAGGCGAAACGGCTATAGTCTGCGGACACAAAATAATATTAACAGCCGAAAAATACATCAAAATGTTATCAAAAGACGCAGAAAAAAAGGAAGCACCCTCACACGGCGTTGGTTCTATTATTGAAGGCAAGGTGGTTGCGCGCGACCGCTCTTCTTTGTATATTGATTTGGGTAACCAAGGCACCGGCATCATTTATGGCCGGGAATTTTACGAAGCCAAAGAAACCATTAAGGGCCTGGAAATTGGCGATATTGTTTTCGCCAAAATCGTAGAAATGGAAAACGAAGACGGCTACCGCGAACTTTCGCTGCGCGATGCCACCAAGGATATTAATTGGCAAAAACTGCGCGATTTGAAAACCAGCGGCGAAATCATTAATGTTAAAATCACCGGGGTAAATAAGGGTGGTTTGCTGACCAGCGTGCATAATATCCAAGCCTTTTTACCGGTTTCACAATTGTCTCCGGAAAATTATCCCAGAGTAGCCGATGCCGACAAAGCTAAAATTCTCAAAGAATTGCAAAAATTTGTCGGCAAAACCCTTGAAGTAAAAGTGCTTGACTTGCTGGCAGAAGAAAATAAGCTGATTTTGTCTGAAAAAGCCAAGACGGAACAACTTTTGAAAGAATTACTAAAAGACTATAAAAAAGGCGACATGGTGGAAGGAAAAATCACCGGCATTGCCGACTTTGGCGTATTTATCAAATTCCCCTCCTTTGCTGAAACTGCAGAAGGCGAAGCCAGCCAAAAGCAGATTGAGGGGCTGATCCACATTTCTGAATTAGACTGGCAGTTGGTGCAAAACCCGGCTGAAATTGTCAAAGTAGGTGAAATTATTAAAGCCCAAATTATTGATATCAATAACAATCAAGTTTTCCTTTCTTTGAAGAGCTTGAAAGAAAACCCTTGGGAAAAAATTGAGAAAGAATACAAAAAGGGTGACGTAATTAAAGGAAAAGTGATTTCATTTTCTACCTTTGGCGCCTTCATTGAAGTGCTGCCCAAGATACGGGGCCTCTGCCATATTTCAGAATTTACCAGCCAAAAAGAAATGGAGGAATTACTAAAGCCGGGCGAAACCTACGATTTTGAAATTTTACTAATTGAACCAAAAGAACACCGGATGAGTTTGAAATTAAAGAAGTAGAAACTCAAAAAACCGTGCGAAAAGCGCGGTTTTTTGGTAGAATCAAACCATGCAACAAAACCTCTTTAAAAACTGGGAAAAAGTTGCCCCTAATTTAGAAAGAATTCTGTTTCGGATGCAGGAGAAAACAATCATTGCAATTGGAATGGATCCGTACTCCGGGATAATTATCTCTTTGTTTCTGAAAAACTTTATCAGTTTTGCTGTAAAAAACACTGTCGACGTAAACACCTTAAGGCCGTACATGGATATTTTTTGTTTTGAAGAAAAAAATCCAAAAATAGCTCAAAAAGTCCAATCAATAAGTTATCTTCTGGGAAACTTTGTTTTCAAGCTTTTTTTAGAATCTTTAACAAAGCCTTTTACCTTATTAATTTATAAAACCACCCCATCGATTATAGAAAAACTAGAGGCACAAAAACTTGATTGGATAGGCAACTACCCGGAAAGTTTCGAGGATGTAGTTTTAAAAAGTAATTTCCGTA
>CAYIJY010000178.1:0-1909 GCA_964363785.1 uncultured archaeon | reverse complement strand
CAACACCACCTGCCTAGTAAAAAGACTTCAAAGAATATCAAAAGGCATGAGCGGTGAAGCAATTCCACTATTCGAAAAATTCATGCAAAACGGAGACATAGGATTATTTGCTTCACAATTGCCACAAAAACTCGAAACAAATTTTGTAGAAACAATAAACCTCTTGGAAAAAAAAGAATTCCAAACCCTGCTTGAAAACTATCCTCGCGCTAAAAAAGTATTTATTGTGGCATATGAAACAAAAGATGAAGTCTCCTCGGAATATGTTTTCAGAACTCTTGATGGGAAAGAGCTCAGGCCATTGGATTATTTGAAAGAGTTTGAAAAGTTTGTCAAGAAGAATCCTGAAAAAATTCAAGCAATAAAAATTCTTTTGGAAAAGCCAAAGGATTGGGGAACAGAGCCCTTAACAGAATTAAGGAAAAAACTAAATCAAACTTTGCAGCGCTTTACTGAAGAAAACCTGCGCAAAGCCTACCACAATGAACTAGCGGATATCATTTCAATCATTAAACACGCTGCAAAAAAGGAACCATTGCTCACGGCTGAAGAACGCGTGGCAAAGGCAGTTGAAAAGGTAACTAAAGGAAAAAAATTTACTCCAGAACAAACACAATGGTTAGAACTTATAAGCAATCACTTAATAACAAACTTGGCTGTAGAAAAATCTGACTTTGAAGAGATGCCAATTTTTGCAAGACAAGGCGCTTGGAAAAAAGCCAATGCTACATTTAATAACAAATTGGAGCCACTCCTGAAACAGTTTAACGAGGCGATGGCCAAATGACAAACGTAGTGCAAAAACTTTGGGGCTTCTGCAACATATTGCGACATGACGGCATAGATTACGGAGACTACATAGAACAATTAACCTTTTTGTTATTCTTGAAAATGGCTGAAGAAAAAGGCCACGACATTCCAAAACAATGGAGTTGGAGCAAACTAAAAGAAAAAAGCGGAACAGAGTTAACTGAGTTTTATTCAGACCTTCTAAGAAATTTAGGGAAAGAAAAAGGAATGGTTGGAGAAATATTTGCAGGTGCGCTCTCTCGCTTCAACAATCCAGTTAGCCTAAAAAAACTCGTTGGATTAATCGACGAGACAGAATGGACTTCTTTGGAAGTTGACGTAAAAGCAGAAGCTTATGAAGGCTTGTTAGAGAAAGCTGCTTCAGAAGCAAAAAAGGGCGCAGGCCAATACTTCACACCAAGAATTTTGATTAAATCAATTGTCCAGATAATGAAACCAAATCCTCTAAAAGACAAAGAATTCACTATCCACGATCCAGCTGCCGGAACAGGCGGCTTTTTGGTTGAGGCATATGAATGGCTAATCGAACAAACCAAGCAGGGAGCAGAAATCCCGCGAGAAGAACTACCGAGAATTAAGGAAAAAACATATTCAGGAACAGAATTGGTAGAAAGACCCCGCAGACTCGCACTAATGAATCTCTATTTGCACGGCATCAAAGATGGTATTTATTTAGGAGACTCAATTTACGAACCAGACCCAAACAAAAGATATTCCTGCATTTTGACAAATCCCCCTTTTGGGACAAAGGGATCTGGCCAAGCTCCGGAAAGGGAAGATTTTACCATTGAAACAAGCAACAAACAGCTAAACTTCCTACAACACTGCGTTACAACACTAAAAAAAGGTGGACGATGTGCAATTGTTTTGCCAGACAATGTTTTGTTTGAAGAACACGCAGCAAGCCAAGTAATCAAAAACCTAATGGAAGACTGCAACCTGCACACAATTTTAAGGCTTCCACACGGGACTTTTTCTCCTTACTCTCAAGGAGTAAAAGCAAATGTCTTATTCTTTACTAAAGGAATGAAAACCGAAACTGTTTGGATTTATGACAACAGAACAAACATTCCGGGCATTACAAAAAAAGACAGACCTC
>CAYIJY010000177.1:0-1910 GCA_964363785.1 uncultured archaeon | reverse complement strand
ATATTAAATGAAGCTTTCAAAAATAAGGCAGGCATTTATTCTTTGCGGAGGTAAAGGCGAGAGGCTTTTTCCGCTTACAAAAGAGTTGCCTAAACCAATGATTGAAATAAACGGAAGACCAATGATTGAGCACTTGGTGGAACACTTGTCTGATTTTGGCGTGGAAAAAATTGTATTTGGAACTGGTTACAAAAACGAGTCAATTTCTAATTATTTTGGGGATGGAAAAAAATTTGGTTTAAAGTTTTTTTATTCGCATGAGGATGAACCGCTTGGAACTGGTGGAGCACTAAAAAAAGCAAGTAGTTTTTTGGATGAATTTTTTTTCATGCTTAATGGTGACAATATTAGTGATGTTGATTTGCTGCAAATGGAAAAACAGCATTTTGCAAAAAAAGGACAGTCTACAATTGCGCTTGTTAAGGTGAGTGAGACAAAAAACTTTGGCATTGCGCGCCTTGATGGTGACATGATTACGGAGTTTGTTGAAAAGCCTGATGAAAAAAATGCGCCAAGCAACTGGGCCAATGCTGGGCTTTACATTATTAACAAGCCATGCATTGACTTGATTCCAAGCGGCTTTAGCATGATTGAAAAAAATTTGTTCCCTCATCTTGCAAAGCAGGGTGAATTGTTTGGGTTTAAGCATTATGGAAAATGGTTTCCAACTGACACTATTGAAAAGCTTGAGTTGGCAAGAAAAGAACTTTTCAAAAAAGAAAAGGAAACAAAATGAACAAAGTAACTGAAATTTCTGTTGAAGAACTAAAAAAAAAATTAAAGTCAAATGAAAAAATTTTTTTGCTTGACGTTAGGGAGCCTTATGAGTTTGAAGAAGGCCACATCAAGGGAAGTGTTAACATTCCGCTTGGCTTTCTTGGTGTCGGAATAATTCAAAAATCAATTCCAAAAGATAAAGAAGTAATTACTATTTGCATGCATGGCAGAAGAAGCCTTTATGCAAGGAATGAATTGTCTTTGCAGGGTTATAGGGTTTTTTCGCTTTTTGGTGGTTTTGAGGCGTGGCTTTTGCAAAAAAGTCAAAACGAAGATTAAAAAGGGCTTAAGCTTTATAAAAATAATATCTCATTTACATATATCGAAATTTTTTTTTTGGAAAGGGATAATTTTGAAGAAATCTGGTTTTTATATAATTTTAGTTGCTCTTGCTGTTTTTATTTCAAGTAATGCTTTTGGCCAAAGCATCACCATAATTGATTCAGGAGTACAATACACAAATGATTCCACCCCGACGCTTTTACTTTCTGGACCAACTGACGTCAATGGCATGAAGTTTTCCTGCGCAGAAAACGGGCAGTACACCGAGTATCTGCCTTTTGCTTCAACTTACTCTGAATTTGATATTACGAATTCGCATTATTCCTGCACAGGCAATGATGGGGAAAAAACAGTTTACGTCAAGTTTCAGGCAAGTGGATTAGTCCAAAACAACACTGCTTATTCAGACAGCATTACACTTGACACAACACTGCCCAACATGACAATAACCTCACCAGCCAGCAATTCTTCAACAGAAAACAGGACAGTCACATTTTCTGTCAATGACACAACCGCCGGCGTGAACTTAAGCACAATAACAGTTAAAATAAACGGAGTTAATTCTTCTAGTTTTTCTTCTTCAGCATGCACTGCATCAGGGCTTAACTATAATTGCACTTACACAGAAAATGGATTTCAAGTAAACAACACATTGTATGCAGTAACCGTAACTGCAAATGATAATGCAACAAACAATGGAGTTAGTTCAAATCTTTTTACTTATATCGACACTAATGCTCCAAGCCAAGTAAGTGGTTTGTCACAAACTGCCGGCAACCAGCAGGTTGCATTGAGTTGGACTACTGTAAGTGATTTTGATTTGGAATCATACTTGGTTTACATGGGGACAA
>CAYIJY010000176.1:0-1966 GCA_964363785.1 uncultured archaeon | reverse complement strand
ACGGTTGCGTCCGTTCACACCGCGTTGGGCACAATGCCCAACATGCGCCTTTGGCGCTCTGCTGTGTGAACTTCAGCAGAAGTTCCGTGAGTTCGCGACGCGTTCGGTTTTACAACCGAACTTAATCAGATTTTTTTTAACTATTTGTTTTAACTCAAATATATTTTTCCTTCTTTTAGGATAAAATTGTTTTTTGCAAGTTCGATTACTTCTTTTGTTTTAATGTTTTTGTAATGAATGTTTTTTTCTTTTTGGACTTTTTCTACTTTGCCAATCCATCTTCCTTGTTTGTCATAGACTGGTAATCCAATGAGTAGTTTTGTGATTTTGTTTCTTATTTCAAGTACATTTGATGCCCTGTATGCAAGGAATGCAACTAAAAAAGTTATGAGTGTGTTTGTCATAAAGAATTCTATGCCTGCGTATGGTTCTCCTATCAGGACTTTTCTTGTTGTGTCCAAGATAAACCAAAGCAGTACTATTGCGGTTCCTGACAAAAAGTACCTTCTAATGTAAAATGCTTTTTTGAGCTGTATTGCGTCTATTGAACGCGCAAAAATAAAGAAAATTCCTGAAAGAGTAATGAAATTAAGGAATTGTTCAACAGCAAGGGATGATTTTATCACTAAGTCATCGCTTGTTGTTTGGACAAAAGAAATATAGCTTGCGTATATTCCAATTAAAAAAAACAGCATGAATGCAATGTAGAATGGAAAGCTCATTTTTTGAAGTGAGATTGCCCTCAATATTGAGCCGCTTGTTCTGGCTATACTGTCTTCAAGTCCTGTTCCTTTTAGGATTAAGTAAATTCCAAGTATCATTGACATTGACTGTATGAATAGTCTTTCAAGGTCAAGGAAAAAGAGCGTGCCCCATAATAGTATAATAAGGCCTGGCACTAGGAACACTATTCTTGCGATTCCTGGGTCTTTTAGTGCCTCCATGATTGAGTAATAAGTGCTTTCAACTTCTTTGGCTTGCTTAACTATTATTACTTGAGTTGAAATGACTGGAACTTTGCTTTGAATTATTGGTATTACCTGTTCGTCCTCAGATCCATCACTGATAAATACTATTCCATCTGCTGGAAAGTTTTCAAGTACGCTGTCTAGCTGTTCGTTTATTTTTCTGTCTGATTCAAAGCCTGTTTTTTCTACGCCTGTCAAAGTCACTATTTCTGCATTTTTGACTTGTTTTTTTACTTCGTCAAATTTTTTTATTGCGCCAAACATGCTGTTTGCATCAGACTCACCCGGGTCAGCTAAAGCTAGTTTTGCGGCTGCGTTTAAGTTGTTTTTTCTTCCAATTACTGGGCCCTGTATGCCTGTTTTTCTTCCCAAGTCATTGTCTCTGTCTACGCAGACTATAAGGATGTTATCGTATTTTGCCATTGTTTTCACTTTTTTGGTTATGTTTAATTATGTTTCTTCTTACTATATTTATATTCATTTAATTTACTTAAATTGTTTTTGGTGTGGGTTTAATGAGTGAAAAAAGTCATGATTCAGGCCACGGCAGCGATTATAAAGATAGTCATGCTCAGGAGTCTTCCAAAGAGCATGGGCATGAAAATCATGGCAAATCACATGAAAAACACAGTCACAGGCATTCTTATCATGGAAAGCCTCTTCCTAGCACTATTTTTGTTACGGTTGTTGTTTTTTTAGTTTTGACTGTTTTGTTTTTTTTGTATTATGGTGTACTTTTTGAGAATCTTTGGCTTATTGGTATTGGCTTGATTTTGTTGTTTTTGGTTTACAAGTATGACTATATTTTGAAGTTGACTGAATACGAACGTGCAATTATTTTTACTTTGGGGCGAGCAACAAATGTTGTTGGTCCTGGTTGGGTGGTTATTTTTCCTCCTATTCAGACTTTTACAAAGGTTGATTTGAGGACAAAAGTAATTGATATTCCTCCTCAAAGCATTGTGACTAAAGATGGAGTAGAAGTGGTTGTTGATGCT
>CAYIJY010000175.1:0-2033 GCA_964363785.1 uncultured archaeon | reverse complement strand
CAGAAAAAAAAGAGTTGGATGAATTAAAGTCAATTGCTTTTGATTTGGAGACTTATTCGCCTGGAAGGTTTTCTGATTCTTCAAAGGACCCGATTATTTCTATTGGGCTTTCACAAAAAAACAGTGACAAGTTTTTTGCATGGAGTAAAGCCAAAAAACAAAATGAAAAGCTGTTGGAGAATGAAACAAAGGTAATTGAGTCTTTTTTCATTGAAATGGAAAAAATTTCCCCGCAAATTATTGTGACTTATAATGGTGATAATTTTGATTTTCCTTACATAAAGGAAAGGGCAAGAAAAAATAAAGTTGATTACAAAAAAGCATTTGGCAGTGAAATAAAAATAAAGAAAATGGGCCTTGAAATGGGAGCTGTGCTGTCTGGCTTGCAGCACGTTGATGCTTACAAGTTAGTTAGGCTGCTTAATCGGTTTGGAGTGACAAGCCTGATTAAGTTTGACCTTGAGTCTGTGCATGAAGCTTTGTATGGAAAACCAAAGGAAAAAGTCACTAACATTGACATTAACATTGCGTTTGAGACAGGAGAAGGCATGCAGAGAATGCTTGATTATAATCTTGAAGACTCAAACACTACGTTAAGGATTGCTAATGATTATTTGCCGCTTTACGTGGAAATAAGCAAGCTTGTAAGGCAGACTTTGTTTGACTCTACTCGCTCTGGCGCTTCAAGTCTTGTTGAAGATCTTTTATTGCAAAAGGCGTTTGAATTAAATTTTTTGGCACCAAACCGTCCAAATGAAGGCGAAGTAAAGAATCGTAATTTGCAGTCATTTAAGGGCGGGTATGTAAAGGAGCCTGTTGCAGGTCTTCATGAAAACATTGCGATCCTTGATTTTCGTTCGCTTCATCCTTCAATCATGGTTGCGCATAACGTGAGCCCTGAGACATTAAAGTGTTCTCATAATGAGTGTATGACTGGAAAGAATTTGTCTCCTGACAAAGACTGGTTTTGTGAAAAGCAAAAAGGATTCATTCCAATGGTTGTTGAAGAAATCCTTAAAGAGCGTGTAAAGGCAAAAAAACAAATGCAGCAAACAAACAAAGAAAACCCTGAATATGCTTTTTTGAAAGCAAAGCAGCAGGCGCTTAAGATTTTGCTTAATTCTCATTATGGTTACCTTGGTTATCCTCGTGCTAGGTGGTATTCGCGTGAGTGTGCAAAAGCAATTACTGCGTGGAGCCGTCATTATGTAAGGGCAGTAAATGACAAGGCAGAACAACAAGGTTTTGTTGGACTGTATGGTGACACTGATTCGGCGTTCTTGAAAGTTCCAAATGAAAAAACAAAAGAGGATGTGGCAGAGTTTGTAAGGAATGCAAATAAGGATTTGCCGCAGACAATGGAGCTTGAATTTGAAGGCTATTATAAGCGCGGTATTTTTGTGACAAAACGTGAGGGTGGTGCAGCAAAAAAAAAGTACGCGTTAATTGATTTTAATAATAAACTAAAGATTGTTGGTTTTGAGTATGTCCGCCGTGACTGGGCAAAGATTGCAAAGGATACTCAGCGTGAAGTGCTTGAAGCGGTGTTAATGGAGGGAAGGCCAGAGCGTGCAATTGAGATTGTTCGTCAAAAAATAAAACTTTTGCGAGAAGGAAAGATTCCAAAAAAAGATTTGATAATTATGACTCAGTTAAAAAAGCCAATTAAAAAGTATGATTCGATTGGTCCGCATGTTGCAGCGGCTATAAAGGCAGTTCAAAGGGGAAAAGAGATTGGAGTTGGCTCTACGTTGGAATTTGTAATTACAAAAAATGGAAAAAGCATTAGTGAAAAGTCAGAATTGGCTGAGTTTGTAAAGGAAGGAAATTATGATGCAGATTATTATATTGAACATCAATTGGTTCCTGCTGTTTCAAGAATTATTGAAGAGCTTGGCGTGAAAAAAAATGATTTGATTCACGGCGGGACGCAAAGAAGTCTTGGCTCGTTTATGTGATTGAAAATGATTGAAAAAAAACCAGCTTATGGGATTTGGTTGAAAGAAATAAACCTTGACACAACTTCTCATAAA
>CAYIJY010000174.1:0-2056 GCA_964363785.1 uncultured archaeon | reverse complement strand
TTTGGGCTATGATGGATTTTATTCTTTACCACAAAAAAAATTAACCCAAAGACTCCAAGAATTGGGTTACCGCTTTTACAATCGCCCACCACAATTCATAACACTTGCACGCGAACATGCAGACATTAAAGACAAGATAAAAAAATTCGACTCTGAATTTGAAGCACGCAACTGGCTAAAAGAAAACATCAAAGGACTTGGCCTAAAAGAATCAAGTCACTTTCTTAGAAATGTAGGCTACAAAAATTTAGCAATCTTAGACAAGCACGTGTTAAACTTAATGCATGAGCACAGCATATTTGAAAAACCAAAAAACCTAAACCAAAAAAATTATTTACTTGCAGAAAAAAAACTAGAACAACTCTGCACAAAAACAAACTTAACACAAGCAGAACTAGACTTGTATTTATGGTATATGAAAACAGGAAAAGTGCTAAAGTAATCAAACCTGCACAAACACTTTTCCATTCTCAACTTTCACTGAATAAGTTTCAACTTTTACGCCCATTGGAGACTCGCCTGTACGTATATCATACGTCCAGCCATGTAATGAGCATTCAACCATACATCCACTAAGATAACCTTCACCTAATGGTCCGCCTTGATGTAAACAAATATTGTTAATCGCATAAAACTTGCTATCTTTTTTGAACAGGCCAATTTCAATTCCCTTAGCCTCAACAGTCTTTCCTTGGCCTTCTTTTATTTCATCTTCTTTTGCAACTTCAATAAATTCTGGCATATTATACTCTTATTCTTTTCTTAATTTATCTTTTAGTTTCTGTGAATTTATTTTTCAGCCTTTAAGAGAACCAAAAATTTCTTTATTTGGCATTATTTTACTTTTCATAATCTTAAATACTATTTAAGTCTTTGTAGGTTTTTAAATATTTATTAAAGGTTTTTGATATGAAAAAAGGAATATTACTTTTAAGTGGCGGTATAGATTCAGCAGTAGCAGCAAGTTTTGCTCTTGACTCTAAACAAGAACTAATTTCTCTACACTTTGTCACAGAAAAAATCACTGGAAAAGAATCACTGGAAAAAGCAAAAAAACTCTGCAAAATACTCAAACTAAAAAAACTCTACTCCGTTGAAGCAAGTAACGCCTTTGCGGAAATTTCAAAAAAATGCGACCATAAATACTACTTTGTCTTAATGAAAAGACTCATGTTAAAAACTGCACAAAAACTTGCACAAAAACACAAATGCACTTTCATTCTCACAGGAGAAAGTCTTGGTCAGGTTTCAAGCCAAACTCTAAGCAATCTTTCTACAATAGATCAAGCATCAACTATTCCAGTGCTTCGTCCACTTTTAGGTTTTGACAAACAAGAAATCATGGATTACGCACAAAAAATCGGGACATTTGAAGCCTCAACAGGAAAAGAAATGTGCGACGCACTCGGGCCGCCACATCCTGCAACAAAGTCAAGTGTAGAAACTATTTTAGAAGAAGAAAAAAAATTAGTTGGAAATCCTTTACTTGAACTAGAGTTTAAAGAAGAAAAATTGTAATTGATTAAGTTCGGTTGCAAACCGAACGCGCCGTGAACCCGCGCAAGGGTTCCTACCAACCATAAAATCGAGCTTGGCTGTACCCAAATGACTTGAATGTGTTTACGAGCTTAGAGTTTAACATTCTTGGTCTTTGTACTAAAAACTTTAACCCAACTTTAAGTTTGTCAAGTGCACTTAAGTTTTCAAGATGTGTTGGCAAATTTTTTGCAATAAAATTCAGTTCCTCATCACTATACTCATACAAGGCTTTTTTTCCAAGCAACATTTTTTCGTAAGGCGGAAACTCTGTCTTCCATAATCTTTCATACTCTGAAATTGTTTTTGCAGAAAAATCATTTTTTTCAACAGCCATTTTTGCAACGTCTGCTGAAAACTTTCCACTCATTAAACCCAAATGAGAACCACCTTCAAACAAAGGACTAGTAAACCCAGCTGCGTCACCAATAAGCATTAGTCCTTCTGAATAAGTTTTTGGCAATGGTCCAGAACTTGGAATTAATCCACCGAATGTTTTCACAATTTTTTTACCAGCAAA
>CAYIJY010000173.1:0-2075 GCA_964363785.1 uncultured archaeon | reverse complement strand
CCACCACTGCTGCCACCGCAAGAGCGCTCAACATCAAGTGGGTGCTTTGGTGTTTCAAAACCAACACCAACATTAACACTATAAGAACCAAATCCAAATTCATCCTGAGAAGTCTTGCCAACAACAACTGCACCCTGATCAACTGCCTTTTGCACGCATGTTGCATTGCTTGATGGAATAAAACCAGTCAACACTTTACTTCCTGCACGCGTATGAACATCCTTTACACAAATAGAATCCTTTACACTCAAAGGCACACCAACAAGACTTCCTGTAACTTGTTTTGCTTTTATTTTTTTTTCAAGCTCTTTGGCCTGCATTAAAGCAGTGTCTTTGGAAACAAAGCAAAAGTGACTGAATTTTTTGTTTGTGCGCTCAATCTCCTCAATCACTTTATGTGTATGCTCAACAACACTTAGTTCGCCTGACTTTATTTTCTGAACAAACTCACTTACACTCAAAGAATTCATGTAACCACTTTTGGCCCTTTAATATAATTATTTTTTTTGAAAAGAGAATTCTTTAACAAAGCCTCTTTGTCAGGAGATGGTTTAACTTTGTCCTCGCGAAAAACATTCTTGATTTCAATTGCATGAAAAGCAGGGGAAACACCCGTTACATCAACCTTTGAAACTTTTTGAAAAGTCTTAAGCATTTCCTCAAACTGAGGCAACAACACTTTTATTTCTGCTTCAGTCAAATTAAGTCGTGCATTCTTTGCAACCTTTAACAAAAGCTCCCTGTCAACTTTTACTTCAGCCATAAAAAATCATTTTTTTCCGGATTCAAAATCAAGCTTGATCTTTAACTCTTTTAACTGTCTTTTTGAAACTTCACTTGGCGCGCCATCAAGCAACGAAACACTTGCCTTGTTCTTTGGAAAAGCAATCACGTCTCTAATTGACTCTGAGCCCGATAACAGCATTGCTATTCGGTCAACACCAAACGCAATACCGCCATGAGGCGGAGCACCATACTTAAGTGCCTCTAAGAAAAAACCAAACCGCTCTTTTGCTTCTTCTTTTGAAATTCCCAAAACATCAAACATTTTTTGTTGAAGTGAAGACGAATGCATTCTAATGCTGCCTCCGCCAAGTTCAATACCATTTAACACCAAGTCATAAGCTCGCGCTTTTACTGCAAGCGGATCTTTTTCAAGCAAATTCAATTGATCAAGCTTTGGTGAAGTGAATGGATGATGCATTGATTCCAAGCGATTCTCATCCTCATTAAAGAAAAGAAGCGGAAATTCATACACCCAAACAAAATTAAATTTTTTATCATCAACTAAACCAATTTTTTTTGCAACATGCTTTCTCAAATTACCCAAAGAAGCATTAACCACACCTTGCTTGTCTGCAACAAAAACAACCAAGTCATTTTCTTTCACACTTAATTTTTTCTTTAAGTCATCAAAGTTTTTTTGCGAGAAAAACTTTGCAATCGGGCCATCAAACTTTCCATTTACAAACTTTAACCAAGCAAGACCTTGTGCCTTATAGATTTTTACAAACTCAGTAAGGTCTTCCATTTCTTTTTTAGAAAAACCTGCACAACCAATCAAGTTAATTCCCTTGACAATTCCCTTGTTTGCAATTGCGGACTTAAAAACATTAAAGTCACTTGCAGAAACTTCCTTACTTACATCAACTAACTCCAAACCATAACGTGTGTCAGGAGCATCAACACCAAACCTACTCATTGCCTCATCATAAGACATTCTCACAAAAGGAGGCTTTACATCAAGGCCAATTGTGTTTGAAAAAATTTGCTTAATCATTCCTTCAACTAAAACAAAAACATCTTCCTCTTCAATAAAACTCATTTCAACATCAATCTGAGTAAACTCAGGCTGCCTGTCTGCACGCAAGTCCTCATCACGAAAACACCTAGCAATCTGAAAATACCTGTCACAACCTGAAACCATTAACAATTGCTTAAACAATTGCGGACTTTGTGGCAAGGCAAAAAACTTTCCAGGCCAAACACGACTTGGAACAAGATAATCCCTGGCACCTTCAGGAGTAGATTTAGACAAAATAGGAGTTTCTATCTCCATAAAGCCCTTTGAGTCA
>CAYIJY010000172.1:0-2082 GCA_964363785.1 uncultured archaeon | reverse complement strand
GCAATTATTTGCAATTTACACCCCAGAAGTAATTGGACTAAATGTGTTTAACACAGTTGAACTAAATTTGTTTGACTGGGTAGTTGTAATTTTACTTGGCATGACAAGCTTTTTGGTTCCATACATTGATAATTTTGTAAAAAAAATAACTACAAAAAACCAAACCCAAGTATAAAAAAAATCAAACAGCATTTTTTGCTTGAAGATTTTTTCTATAAACAGACACAGGATGCCTTACTGCAGGATTTGAATTACATGGGCAGGTTGGCATGCGCAAGCCATAATCCTTCATTTTTTCACAACTAGGTGCACTGATTTTTTTACCAGTAGAACCAGCAAGCCTAGTAACCTGATAAGTAGTAATTTTTTCATCAAAATTAGGCGTTGACCTGTAAAGGGCCACAACATCCTTTACCGACATGCCAATTGAAAGCATAAAGGTCGCCAAAGAAAAACGCTCCATGTGAGCCAAGTTTCTTCCGCTCAAAATATCCATGTACAGTTTTTCAAAACAAGGAGGAAAATGCTCAGCCTTAACTGCACCAAACGCAAAATTCTCAAACTTTTTTGCACGCTTTTCAAAAAAATCACTAGACAAGTCCTTTGCAACTCTTTCAAAAACCTTTGGAAGATTCTTTGTGTCAAATGGCAATTCACTTAACAAGCGCTGCTCAAAACAAAATGCAAGCAAACGACAAAACTCGTTTCTTGACAAAAACACCAAGCCATTTGAAACTTTTTGATTTACAAGCTTTAAAAAATCCTGTTTAAAGCCAGCCAAAAGAAATGTAGATACACTTACCTGAACAAAACAACTTTCATCCTTTGGCCTTAACCATTTAATTCCAAGTTCATCCCCCAAAACAAGCAGAGTATCATCCTTTTCAGTCTCAAGATCAGAAAAAACTTTTTTTTGCCACAAAACAGAAAATTTTTCAATAAACAAATCATCCTTCATAAAAGACACAATTATCTTTGACACAGGATAAGCCAAAACCTCCTGCTCAAGCATCGTCTTTGACGAAGAAATCATTGGATTATATTCAATGTCATTTAACGCAGCATGAATAACTGCTTTTGAACGCTCCAAAACAATTGGAGAAACATTCTCTAAAGAAACATTTGAAGATTTTACAAAAGCCTTAGCAATATTTGAAAAAGGATATTTTTGCGCAAACCTTAAATCCTCAACAGAAAACACTTTCAAACACTTACAAAATCATGTTAGCCAAATAAAATTCAAACCTATTTTTTCCAATTGCAAAAGTAACCTTTGCAGGAGAATCACTCTTTAACTCAAGCAAAACCTTTTCAGTTAAATCAACTTCCCGCACAATGTTCTGCAAAAAAGTCAAAGAAAACTTTGCAGTAACATCATGAGTAGACTCAACCTTTACACTCTTTGCATCCTTGGAAACACCACTCATTGTTCCGCCGCTTCCTCTTGCTTCAACAACAAAAGAATTCTTTTTAACAGAAAAAACAACAAGTGAAGCAAAAACACTTGCATCCTTCAAAACTTCCTTAAGTACACGGGCACTGATTTCAACACTTGAATCAAACTTTATTTTAGGAACAGTAACATCCTCACTTGAAGACTCAATAAGCGGCAATGAAAAATTCTTTTCAAACTCCCCAACAACAGTAAGCTTTAATTCAGCCTCACCTAAATCAAGCAAAAGAGTCTCTCCTGGCTGCACACGAGAAAGAATCTTGTTAAACTCAACCAAGTCAACCCCAACCAACATGGGTTCAACTTCAAATTTTTTGAACACCTCTTTAGGCATAGAAAAATCCACAAGGACTACTTGGCTTGGGTCAACACCCCTTAAATGCACGCCAAAGTCATTAAACCTTAGATTGCCCTCTACAATAAAACTAGAAATAGCTGCAATACTTTTCTTAAAAGACTCAACATCCCTTAACTCAATCACGAAAAACCCACTGATAAACATTAGCCACGATAACGATTTAAATGATTTAGCGGCTAATTTAGATTATGACTGTTTTTCTTGGAAGCGACCATGCAGGATATAAATTAAAAGAAGAAATCAAAAAAATGCTTGAACAAAAAAAAATAGA
>CAYIJY010000171.1:0-2087 GCA_964363785.1 uncultured archaeon | reverse complement strand
CAGAAAAAAACATCGACAAAATGATTGAAGAAGTGGAAAAAAAATACAAAAAATAAGGAAAAAAAGCGAAAAAACCACTCAAGCAAAAAACCTTCCAAAAACGCCAGCTTTAAAGCCTGTTCCAAAAAGTTTTTATTACAGAAAACATATTGTTTTGCGGCCTGTTTTGAGCCGTTCCCTGAGAATTTGGAAAAAAATCATGCAAAAAAGGAGTTGTTGAAAAATGGAAAAAAATGCGTTTCGGAAAAATGCCTTATTTATCGGATTTGCAATATTGGCTTTGGCAATGCTGACACTCGCCTATGCACAAACAGTATTTGCTGAAAATGAGGTGGCAGTCCCAGGACAAATCCAAGCGCAACCATCATCTTACTTATTTTCTGAAGGAACTGTTTTGAACAATGTCCGCGCACAAATAAACGGAACCTGCACTGAAGCAAAAATCAGGCTTGAAATGAGCGTGAAAATTCCGGAAGAACAATATACTGTTGCATTTTTTTCCCTGCTTAACGATAAAGATGAAATAATAGCAAAAGCAAATGTTTCAAACGGCCAAAATCTTTCAGACTCATTTGCAGCCAACAACTCACAGGTACATTTGTATGACAATTTCACCATCCAAGAAATTAGAGTGGACAATGACAACAGAATCCAGGTAATAGTGCTTATTGAGCAAACAAACCAATCCTGCAGCGTGGTAATCCCGCACCCAGCGGACATTTATGTCAATTTAAACGAAAAATTTGACCTTCTTTTGAACCAGACAGCAATTGTTTCAGGCGAAAACCTTGACATAAGTCTGGACAAAATATTTCTTCCATACTGCACTGCCTCAATGTGCGTTGATGGAATACCAACAGTTTACTTAACTGCAACAAAACGCGGCAGTGAAGGCGAAACCAGCGTTTCAGCCCAAATAAAGCTTGGCTTAAACGAAAAAACAAGCATCTTTGGCTACACAATTCAAAACACCGGAACAATTGACGCTGGAACTGCAAGATTTTTTGTGACAAAAGATTCAACAAATCCCCCAAATGACATTAGCGCAAAATTCGGCGAAAAATTTTCAATAATCGAAGGCCAAACCGCGAGGTTTTTTGATGACGGCAAGGAAACCGCAAAAATGCGCGTGGAAAAAATCAGCCCAAACCCAAACACACCAACTGATTGCACGGCAGGGCAGCCTTGCGCGCAGACTATGATTGGGTTCCAAAAATACGTTTCATTCACTTTCAGTGACGGAAGCCAGAAAAGCCCTTACACTATTTATGAGGGCGGAAAAATCAATGTGTTTGGAAAATACACGGTTTACCTCTCTGAAATCCAATACTCTAATGGTGCCAATGCGCTTCCAAGGGCGGTTTTTTTCGTGGAAAAGAAACCCCAAACAAACATTGTAAACCTTGGCGAAAACTTTAGCCTAATCTTAAACCAGTCCGCAGAAGTCGCAGGCACCGGCATGCAAGTGCAGTTCTTGGATTTTAGCATGAACGGAACCGCGACATTTTTGGTAACAGCACAGTTCCCGCAAGAAAAGGGCGACAAAATTAACCAGACAGGAATGCAGACAAAAATTTCGCTGGCCGAAGGGACTTCACAGGAAGTGTTTGGGTACAATATTAAATTGAACAAATTATACATTGCAGCCGACGCCTACAAAATGACTACTGCAAACCTGGCGGTTTCAGAAACAACCAGCCCGCCACAGCCAGGAGTCGTTAAAGCCAAACTTGACGAAAAATTCAAGCTGCAAGAAAAACAAGGAGCCAATATCGTTGATTCGAGCGAACAAACAATTGCAAAAATGAATCTGGACCAAATAAGCCAGTACAAGTGCGCGACGAATTCAAGCACGGCTAGTTCAAACTCCCAAAACGAAGAGCTAATGCCAAAATGTTATTCTTCACCGTTTGCCACATTTAGCATTTCAATTGCAAGCGGCGGAAATTCAACTTTCACGCTGACCGAAGGCGAAGAAAGGCAAATCAGCGGCTACTCGGTAAGGCTGCTTGACATAGACATGGAAAACAGAACAGGGGTCTTTGTTGTAAGCGAGGCATACAGCGGGAACACGATAAAAGTTTCAT
>CAYIJY010000170.1:1529-2110 GCA_964363785.1 uncultured archaeon | reverse complement strand
AAACGATGCACCTTCACTAAAAAAAGCCGACATCGGGATTGCCATGGGAATAAAAGGCACCGACGTGACAAAAGAAGCAGCAGACATTATCCTTAAAGACGACAACTTTGCAACAATAGTGACTGCAGTAAGTGAAGGAAGAAGAATCTACAACAACATCAAAAACTTTGTTAAATATTTATTGGCTGCAAACATAAGCGAAGTATTCATAATTGCAATAGGAATAATCTTCAATTTCGCTCTTGCGCTGGTACCACTGCAACTGCTTTGGCTAAACATTGTCACTGACTCCCTGCCGGCACTTGCACTTGGAACGGAAGAATCCGACAAAACAGAAATGAAAAAAAAGCCGAGGAACCCAAAAGAAAACATCCTTGACGACATGATTATATTCATTTTAATTGCAGGAATACTTTCAACAATAGTTGTCTTTATGGCTTTTTTTTACGGCCTCCAGCAAGACATTGCAAATGGCGCAACTGCAGAGTTTTTAAACACGCAAAAAGGCTTTGACTATGCAAGCAAGGCAAGAACAATGGCATTTACAACGCTTGTAGTGTTCGAACTTATATTTGTCTTCA
>CAYIJY010000170.1:0-1519 GCA_964363785.1 uncultured archaeon | reverse complement strand
GGTCCTAATTTCATTTTTACTACAGGTGCTCGCCGTTTACGCGCCTTTTTTGATTGGGATAAACTTTTTTGCAACAACAAGCCTTTCCATAACAGATTGGGCAATTGTATTTGCGCTTTCAATGACAGGCACATTAGTGCCATACATTGACAATGCAGTAAAAAAAATTATAGGCACGCACACCCAATCAAATTAATGCAACAACAAAAAAAACTAAATTTTTTGCTTTTCCAAAGAAAACGCGCGCCTGTACACCTGCAGCGGGTGCTTTATCTTAAGGTTTTTCTGGCAGGGACAGTCTGGAAGGCGCAATCCATAATCCTGCATTTTGGCACAGCTTGGAGCGCTGATTTTTTTCCCAGCAGCCCCTGAAAGCCTTGAAACCTGATAAGAAGTGATTTTCTCATCAAAATTAGGAGTAGCCCTGTAAAGCTCAATAACGCTTTTTTGAGGCATCCCGACAGAAAGCATAAAAGTCGCCAAAGTAAAACGCTCCATGTGCGACAAGTTCCTCCCATTCAGGATATTCCCATATAGTTTTTCAATACACGGGGGAAAAGATTCAGGTTTAACAAGTCCAAAAGAAAAATTTTCATATTTTTTTGAAATTCTTTCAGCAAATTCTTTTTCAAGCTCAGATGCCACTTGAGAAAACTTTTTTGGGATTCCCGCTGTGTCAACCGGCAATTCATTCAAGAGTTTTTGCTCGAAAAAAAAAGCCACGAGCCTTGCAAATTCATTTTTTGAAAGAAAAACCTTCCCGCCAAAAACGCGCTGATTTACAAGCTTCATAAAATCCCGGTGGAAATCCGCAGACAAAAAAGCCACAACAGGAACCTGGGCAAAAAAAGGTTCACTGGAAGAATAACCCCATTTAATTCCAACATCGGAAGCAAGCAAAAAAAGATCATTGTCTTTTTCCTGTTCAAGCTCGTGAAAAATTTTTTTGGCGAACATTGAGCAGAATTTTTCTATAAACGACTTGTTTTTAAAAAAAGAAACAAGTATTTTTGCGCATGCAAATGCAAGTATTTCCTGCTCCAAAAGCTCCTTGTAAGAATAAATCGGGGAACTGTAAACCTGTTCATTCAAAGAAGACTCAATCATTTTTCTGGCACGGTCAAAAACAGGTTCGCTTATTTTTTCAAGTGAAACCCCGGAAGACTTAATCACGCGTTTAGCAGTTACACAAAAGGGGTATTTTTGCGCCAGTTTCAACTCTTCAACTGAAAACAATTCAAACACTTACAAAATCATGTGGGCAAGGAAAAAATCAAAATGGTTTGCCCCAATATCAAAAGAAACCTTTGCAGGAGAGTCACTTTTCAGCTCAATCAAAATTTTGTCATCAGGACTTACTTCACGCACAATGTTTTGCAAAAAATTCAAGGAAAATTTTGCACTGACATCCTTTGAGGATGAAACTTTTACAGCCTTTGCATCCTTTGAAACACTTGACATTGCACCATGGCTTCCTTTTGCCTCAACAACAAAACTGTCCCCCTTTGTCTTGAACACA
>CAYIJY010000169.1:0-2130 GCA_964363785.1 uncultured archaeon | reverse complement strand
AATCAATAACCAACTATATTGTTGTCGTTGAAAAAAGCACGGTACCGGTTGAAACCGGCGAAAAAGTCGCACGGACAATTGAAAATTCCGGCGTTTCACGGGAACTGTTTGATGTTGCAAGCAACCCCGAGTTTTTGCGGGAAGGAAGCGCAATACACGATTTCATGCACCCTGACAGGATAGTTGTGGGGGCAAATTCCGAAAAAGCAAGGGAAAAACTTGAAGAACTCTACAAGCCGCTGAATGCACCAATCGTTTTCACTGACATCAGGACAGCTGAAATAATAAAGCACGCCTCAAACTCTTTTTTGGCCACAAAAATTTCCTTCATCAATGCCATTTCAAGGATATGTGAACTCTCTGGTGCAAACGTCGAAGAAGTGGCGCTTGGAATGGGCCTTGACAGGCGCATCGGAAAAGAATTTTTAAAGGCCGGAATAGGTTATGGCGGCTCGTGCTTTCCAAAAGACGTTTCAGCGTTCATTCAGATAGCCAAAAAGAAGGGCTACGATTTTCGGCTCCTAAAAGAAGTCGAAGAAATAAACAAGGCCCAGACAGAATTTTTCCTTAAAAAAATCGAGGAAACAGTCTGGAATTTAAACGGGAAAACAATTGCAGTGCTTGGGCTTTCATTTAAGCCAAACACCGATGACCTGCGCGAAGCGCCATCAATTAAAATCATTTCCGCCCTTGAAAAAGAAGGCGCAAAAATCAAGGCATTTGACCCGGCAGCAATGGGGCATGCAAAAACTTTTTTGCCTAATGCCGCTTTTTGCAAAAACATTTATGAATGCCTTTTTGGCGCAGATGCGGCGCTTATTTTGACCGAATGGGACGAATTCAAAAAAATTGACCTCAAAAAAGCAAAACAGCAAATGAATACCCCGGTTTTCATTGACGGCCGCAACATGTTTGACCAAAAGAAAATGAAAGAAAATGGCTTCAATTACATTTCAATCGGGAGATAAAAAGTTTTTATGAAAGCATTTATTATTTGTGCAGATTATTTTTAAATGTTTTGAGTTAACATAATTGTATGAAAGAATCTGAGAAGCAGATATTAATCGGGAGTTTATTGGGTGACATGTCAGCAACTAAAGAATTTATTAATGCCAGAATTGAAGAAACGCACAGCGTAAAGCAATTAGATTATTTGAAGTGGAAGCTTCAAAATCTCCCATCCATTGACGCCAAAATAGTTACAATTAATGATAAAGCCAAAAACAAAATATTTTACCGCCTGTTAAGCAAAACATCGCCAAACATAAATTGGTTTCATGAAAAATTTTATCCTTCTGGCAAAAAAACCATAAGTGAAGAAATTTTATTGCTATGCAAAAAGACTGCATTGGCTGTTTGGTATTGTGATGATGGGGATTATGATTTTGAAAACAAATCTGTTTCTTTTCACACGGAAGCATTTTCTAAAAATAAAAATCAGCAAATAAAAAGCTGGTTCTATAAAAATTTATATTTAACTGGGAATTTGAAAAAAGTCCGCCAAAAATATTTTTGTTTTAGATTAAGCGTGAAAAGTTCTACTAAATTCCTGCAGTTGGTCAGACCGATAATTGCATCGATGCCTGATTCAATGCATTATAAACTAGGGCATCTTGATAATAAAAATGCAGAAAAAATCAAGGAATTTAAGCAAAAAAAGAGATTAAGAGGCAAATTTTACAATAAAAGAGAATATGTAAAAATAAAAAATAGGGCTTGGGCCAAAAGATACTATAAAAAAAATAAATCTAAAATATTAAAAAAAAGAAAAACCCCTGCATACAAGCTAAAAAAGAAAAAATATCTTCAAGCATATTTAAAGAGGCCGGAAGTTATTTCAAGAATTAAAAAGAATCAAGCCTCTTACAGAAAAACAGAAAAATATCGGAAATGGTTCCGTGAATACCAACGGCAGTATAGGAAAAAAAATAGGCCTAAATTGGGTGATAATTATTAAAGGGCTTATATTGGCAGCGGGGTATGCTACACGCCTTTACCCGCTTACAAAAAACAAGCCAAAGGCATTGCTTGAAGTGGGTGGGAAAACAATCCTTGACCACATTGTTGAAAAACTCGAACAGGTTCCAGATGTGGATGAAATACTTGTAATTACAAACAACAAATTCTCGC
>CAYIJY010000168.1:0-2153 GCA_964363785.1 uncultured archaeon | reverse complement strand
GAAAAATACTGTTTCCATAAGAATATGACTTCTTTGTTGCCATTTCAAATAATTTGTCAGAACTAATTGCGCGCTGGCCAGATAATTGATTTAAGACTGAGTCAAGGACTTTTTGTGCATACATTTCGCTTTCCTGTTCACCCAAGTGGGCGCTTCTGCAGGCAGAGTAAACGCTTGCATAAACTTTTTTTTCATCAAACACTTCATTTTTTCCCTTTCTTTTTACAACAATTTTTTCATCCATTTAACAACCACCTCAATTTATCCAAAGTTAATTGTTCCATTTGCAATAAAGATCAAAATCCAGCCAAGTGCAACCAAAAGCAAGCCAGTCATTAGCCTCATGTAAGGCCTATTTTGTTCTTTCCACATTTTAATCTCAGTAATCTTCATTCCACCAGCTGCAAGCAACAAAATAATGATTAATGGCATAACAAAAATAAAGTTATACAAAATCAGCAACAAAAACGCAGTAAAGTCAAACTGCTGCTTTAACACCAAAATAATTGCAAGGTAAGGCGCGCCCGTGCAGGGCAATTCAACTGCAGAGACAAATGCCCCCAAAAAAATCATTCCCGGAACACTAAGGTTTTGTGAGTACTCATGAATTTTTTTAGACATGTTTGGATCAATCTGCAAAGAAAACCCCTGCCCATACCAAAAAAAGTCCTTGAATTCAACAAGACCTGCAAAAACAATAATTGCACCAACCAAAATAGAAATATATTCTGCAATGAAATGCGGTATTGTTGTAAAAAATGCAATCAAGCCTAAGCCTGCAATAAAGTAAGTAATTCCAACAGCTGCAATGTATGCTATTCCAAGTTCAAGCATTCTTTTTTTTGACTGGGCAGTAGCAATGACTGTTGAAATAAGCAAAATAAGCACGCCAATTGCACATGGATTAATTGAGTCAATTGCTGCAGTAAAAACAACTGTAGTAATCGTCGGTAAAATTGCTTCAACTGCCACTTGGAACACCCTCCACTGAATCAAACACTAAGAACAAATAATCGCCGGGCGGTACATTAAAATGCGGCTGTATTACATAATCCTCAAGCTCCATTTTTTCTTCAAACTGGCTTGTCCCCCAGTTCTTTGCATAAAGCCTCCACTTGGCAGGCCTGCCATTGCACAACTCGCCGTTAGTTATAATTCTTTTTGACAAGTCTTCGTTTACCATTGTAAACGACTCGCCAGTAAAATCCCCTCCAATTACCTTGAAAAACTCTCCAAGCGAAACATCCACAGTATCAATCACAAGCCCTTCAATATGCATCCTAAAGTCATCATGATGATGAAACACTGGGCTTCCGACTTTGTTTGAAGGAAAAACAGGCTTTTCAAAATTAATTAAATGCTCTCCGCACACCCAAACCTCGTAATCAGCATGCCAGTGAACTGGCCCGCCGCTTTCAGAAATCAAGTTTAAATAAACTGTAGTTCCGGCCATGTACAAAGTCGCAACAACAGTCGGCAGAGCAACTGCAACAAAAATAATTTTTTTTGTCTGTTCAGATAATTTTTTTTCATAAAAAATAGAATAGACTGACAAAACTAAAACAAAACCAAAAACATACACTGCCATTGTAAATGGGTCAAACGGCAAGTAATCTGTAGGTTCTTTTCTTTCTGCCTGAGCGGCAACTAACAAAGAAAAAAAAATAAAAACAAAAAACAATGCAAAAAATTTTGGCTTCATTTTCAATCAGCAAAACTCACACACATTATTGTTTGTATTTGGCTTGTTTTTGTCTTCATACTGCTTCAAACAAGCTGCACAACAAAAAACCTTTCCGGCCTTCATAATGTTTTTGTCATCACACTGCTTCCCACAAACAACACAATTAACCATGTAAAAACACCTTGTATTAGGATGGGCTTTTTTGTTTAAAAAGATTTGCCCAAAGGGCTTTTTTGAAAGTAAAACTTGAATAAACCTTGGTGAAAAAGGCTCTTGCGATGAATGGATAAACAAAAAATACAATAAAAAATACTACGGGCTGCAGTATTCTATAAAGAATATTCCTTTTCTTGCGGGAGTGCCATAGTCCGGTCAATTGGAACGGGCATAGACAGCAATTAAACTAAAAGAAACTTGCTGAAGACACACGTTGGCTTAGTGCCTTTCGCAGGTTCGAATACTGCATCCC
>CAYIJY010000167.1:0-2154 GCA_964363785.1 uncultured archaeon | reverse complement strand
CTGCCACTCAAAAATAGATTGCAAGCTACCCTGACTAACTTCAGGCTGATAAGGAGTATAAGCAGTCAAAAATTCTCCGCGAGAAACCAAAGCCCAGACACTTGCCGGAACAAAATGATTGTAAACTCCACCGCCCAAAAAAAAACTATATTCCATGCTGTTTGCATTTTTTTGGCTCAAAGAATAAAGAATACGCCTGACTTCAAGTTCACTTTTTCCAGCTTCAAAATTTAATTGTTTTTCCAAAAAAATTTTTCTAGGAATATCCTTAAACAAGTCATCAACGTTGTTAACGCCAATTGACTTTAACATTTCTTTTTTTTCTGATTCAGTGTTTAAAATAAAATCCATTGGAATCTTAACCAAGTATTTAGTAAAAAAAATTTAAGTGATAGCTTTTTATTAAACCGATATATTTAGTTTTTATGCCTAACCCTAGAATCATAAGAAGCCTTAAAGGATTAAGGCAAATAGTAAAAAGTGGTTATCAAAAAGCAAAAGAAAGAGCAGCTAAACGTTATAAGCCCATTACTGGAACCAAAAAAATTACTCGAAGGCAGTTTTTTATAAGATCTGCAATAGGAACTGCAGCTATAGCAGGAACTTACTTTGGAGCAAGAAAACTAAGAGAAAGGATACCTTTTTGGCTTGGAGCAAAAAAAAGATACTCTCTCTTAATGTATTTTCAGGACCATATAGGCGGTTCTTTTGACCCAAAAGAAGCTCTTTTCGAAATAGAAAATGCTAGGCACAGAGGTGAGCCATACCATATTTTTTTTATGGAACATGCAGGGAGCAGCAAAGAGGATTACACAAAAATAATTACAAGTTCGGAAAAAAATGCAGGCTTTTTGAGAATAAAATACAATGAATTGCTAAAAAATGGCTACAAAAGCGAGCACGCAATTGAGTTAATAATCCAAGATTTTATTAATACAGGATTAGATAGGCGAGACGCAGAATTTAGAGCCAATCTGGCTATTGAGGGAATAAAAATTATGCCAATTGAGCTACATGAAGCAAAAAATTTAGATCAAATTAACAGAGCATTAATTAGTGAAAAAAGAAAAAGAACTGCCTTGACAGCAATGGCCTCAATGTGCAAACAATTATCGGAAATCCAGGCACAGGCAGCAGAACTTTTAGAAGAGCAAAATACAATAAATAAGATTAGAGACATCTCTTTTCATGATGTCGAAAAACGATTTGATGATGCAAAAAAAAATTTTCCAGAATTAACAAAACTACCTCAAATTAGAGCAATGGGCAGTTTAGGAACAGCTCATAGAACAATTTACTTTTCTTTTAACCAAACAAAATCCAATGTAGAGCTAAGAGAAGCAAAATTACCCCCTGATTACCATAACTATTCTTTAGTGGCATATGCTGTCATAGAACGACCTTTAGTTCCACATCCAACTCAAAGACAAACAAGAATACTAACTTTAGCTTTATATCTAGAGCAAAAAATAAAAAACCTAAGAAAAAACATGCAAAAAGAACTATCCAAAAAACTATTTGAAAAAGCAATTAACATAACCCAAACTGAATTTGAAGAATTAAATGAAAAAACAAAAAATATTATTGAAATAAAGGAAAGAACCGAGTTTATTTCAAATTGGCTCCTCTTAAACAATTAATGTTTAATTGTTTGCAGGTAATTGTCATAATCAGCCTTTGACATTAATTGATTAAGCTGATTTTTATCAAGAATTTTTATTTTTGCAATCCAGCCCTTTGCGTACGGCTCTTGGTTAACAAGCTGTGGTTTTCCCTCAAGCTCTTTGTTCACTTCAATTACCTCGCAAGAAACTGGTGCAAACACATCACTAACACTTTTTACAGACTCAACAACAGCCATGCTTTTACTGATTTCAGTTTTTTTACCAACCTGCGGCAATTCAACAAACACAATGTCAGTCAAAGAATGCTGAGCATAATCAGTAATACCAATAACGCCAGTGTCTCCTATTATCCTGACCCACTCATGGTCTTTTGTATACTTTAAGTCTGATGGATTCTCCATTTTTGCACCTCATTTGCTCCTCTTGTAAAAAGGCAAGTTAACTATTTTTGCAGGAAAAAACTTCCCCCTGACCTCAATTTCAATTTGAGTGTCAATTGGTGAAAATTCTTTCTTTATAGAACAAAGAC
>CAYIJY010000166.1:0-2187 GCA_964363785.1 uncultured archaeon | reverse complement strand
TTCCTCTTCTCGTGTAAGCGTGTAAACTTCCCCAAACAATTCCTGTATTTTCCAGTCAGAAAAACCAAAGTTTTTCAAATGCAAAATAAGAGCAGTGCACAAGCGCTGTTTTTCTTCAAAAGAAAGGCTTTCATAATTTCTCCACTTGCCTCCATCCTGTAGCTCAATTTTGTTTTTTAAAAGAAAATTTGTACACGCAGTTTCATTTCCAGTCAAACCCGGCAACACGGGGCTTGCACAAAACTGTAATAATTGAGAAAGCGGCCGTGAAATTCTTCCGTACAATGCCAAGTCTTTTTTTTTCTCTAAAACCCCAACACTAATTCCTTCATCAAGAATCTCTGCATTCACGCCAATTAGTTTTCCATCAATTATCTGCACATCACCAACTGCGCCAACAATTGCCAAAGCACTCAAATCCTTATTCTCACCAAGTTCGCGTGCAATCAAATAAGTAGTTCCCGCAGCACTAATGTCTGTGCCACCGTCAACTCCAAACAAAAGCGGATTAAAGTGAAATTCATGCTCTTCCTTTACTGGCTGGTGGTGGTCAAAAATAAAAAAATCATTCTTAATTAATTTTTTTAATTCAGTCAATTGCCCCGAACCAAAGTCTGTAAAAATAAAATTCTCTGCTCGCCCTACAAGTTTTACAATTTCTTCCTCATAGAGTTGTTTGAGTATTCTAATCTTGAATTTTTTCCCAAGCCTTTTAAGTGCAACGCCAATAATAGCTGCAGCACTGACCCCGTCTGCGTCGTAGTTGCTTACAACCAAAAAATTATCTCTCTTCTTTATCTCCTCAGCAATTTCTCTTGCTTTTTTTGCAAACTCAGCATTCATACAAACAATTTGCCATTCAAAGGCCTTTAAAGCCTTTTAGGAGTGCATTTCCCCTGCAAGCCTTTTTTATAATTGTTTTTGCCAACTTTTATTGTATCATGAATTTTTTACAAAAACTCATTAACTGGATTTTTGGACAAAAAAAAGAAAAAAAAGTGGAAATTGAAAGAACCAAAACACTTGATTATGTAGAACAAAAGTTTTTGTCTGACTTTAAAAAAATAGAAAAAGACGTTTTCTCAAAGCTTGCAGAAGTCAAGCATTCACTTCGAAAACTAGAGGCAAACATACAGCAAATAAAAGAAAAAAAAATACCGCTCGAACAAGGAAACTTTCGCTTGCGCTTGGCAGTCACAAGCTCAAAAGAAGTTCTTTTCATGCACTTTAACTCCTTAATTAATCGCCTTGAGCCGCCAAAAACATTTGATTTACTGGAAGTTTATGACTACACAATAAACTCAAAAAGTGCTTTGGCAAACCAAATAATTGCCTCAAGAAAAAGCATAGCTTATTCAAAAAACATTCTACCAGCTGAAATAAAGGAACTCGGGCAAACCATACAAGACCTTGAAGGAAGCTTTGTAAGCCTTGAGCAAACATTTACCCAAAGCAATTTAGTTGGCTTTAGAGAATTCAAAAGACAATTCAATCAATTTAACACACTCTTTGAAGAAAAAAACCTGCTTGAAGCCCAATCAAAAAAATATGTACACGAAATAAATGAATTAAATTTAAGCAAAAAAAAACTGTCAATTGACTTGCAGGAACTAAAAGGCTCTTCATTTGCAAGTGACCTAGAAGTCTTAAACGAAGAGAAAAGAAAACTCTTAGAAGAAAAAAACACATTAAAACAAAAATTTTTGTTCATGCTTGACAAAGTAAACAAACCACTACTTAGATTTGTAAAACTAGCATCAGTTGACCACTCGCTTTTGTCTGAAGAAGAAAAAGAATTATCCCGCCATTACTTTCAAAACGTCTTTATGGCAGTAAGAAAAGACCCAAAAGCAATCTCCCTAAAACAAATACTTTCACGCGTTTTAGATTTGGTTGAAAAAGACGTCATCCAGTTAAAGGGAAAAGAAAAAGAAAAAAAAATCCAGGACTTAAAGGACTTGCTGGAATATGATTTTTTTTCAGAAGTCTTTTGGAAATTAAATTCAATTGACTCAGAATTAACCACAATAGAAAAAAAGATTTTTGAATCAAGCCTGTCATCAAAACTTGGTTCTCTTGAAAGAGAAATCGCAGGCATTTCAAACAAAATTGACCACGCACACACTGAAAGCCAAAAGTTATCCTTAAAACAACTGCAAAAAGAAAAAGAATTCTTTACGGTAAGAG
>CAYIJY010000165.1:0-2204 GCA_964363785.1 uncultured archaeon | reverse complement strand
TTATTTATTTAAATCCTCCTTATTCTACCTCCGGAATAAATTCCAGGCAAGTAATGGCATTTTTTTACAACCCCGTTTTCCAAATCAAAAACAGCAGCCATTGCACGAACAAGCAAAATATCCAAATTAGACAAACGCTTGGAAACAAAACCCGAATCAACACCAACAACCCTTGCAGTAACAGATTTTTCCGTCACTGGAAAAATAATTCTTTCTTCTAAAACCTCGCCATTTATTTCAAGAAGTCTTGGCCTAAGTGGCTCCATTTGAATGGCCAAGGTTTTTCTTGATTGATCAGCCAAGTGAATAAAAGAAACCGCATCATTAATTACCCTTGAAAGGCTCATAGTAAAAGAATAAATCAAGGATATTTAAAGAATTATAGAGTAGGTTTCCGGTGCCAAAAAACCTTAAAAGTACAAACAACCAAATAATTCAAGTAAAGCAATAAAAAAGGGTGAAAAAAACTTGGATTTTAAACAAGCAATCATAGTTAGAGCAGACTTAAAGATGGGAAAAGGCAAGACTGCCAGTCAATGTGCACATGCAAGCCTTGCTGCACTGGAAAAAGCAATGCAAAAAAACTCAGACTGGGCACTAGCCTGGAAAGATTATGGCCAACAAAAAGTAGTGCTAAAAGTCAACTCAGAAAAAGAACTTTTAGAATTATTTGAATTAGCAAAAAAAAAGTTACCTGCAGCACTCATTAAAGACGCTGGGCATACACAAGTTAACCCGGGGGAAATAACCTGCATGGCAATTGGACCAGCACCAGAAAACGAAGTAGATAAACTCACAGGAAAACTAAAATTATTGTAAAAATTATGGATATTACCGCACTATCGAAGATAGTGCACATATACGTCGCAAACTCACGTGAGGGTTTATGGAAATGAAAAAAATATTTTATTTAATAGTCGGGCTTGCACTTGTTTTTTTTGCAATACAATTATTCATTGCCTCAATAGCATTTGCAGGCGGATTTTCAAACGACGGATTTAACGCAATCAACCCAATCGGAGCATTGACAATAATTGTCGTGCTTGTAATAGGTGGATTTTATTTAACAAAAATAGGATTTATGTCACTCAAAAACTTTTTGTAAAAAGGAAAAAAAAACATGAATTACTGGAAAATAGTCAGAAAAGTGCTCAGGGAAAGCAATGTTGTGCTGGAAGTAATTGACGCGCGGTTTGCAAAAGGAACACGAAACAAAGAACTTGAAGAAAGCTGCAAAAAAGCAGACAAAAAACTAATTATTATTGTAAACAAAATTGACTTGATTTCTAAAGAAAAAGCATTTGAAATAGAAAAAGAATTCTCACAAACCGCCTACACTGTCCTTACAAGCACGCGCTTAAGAAAAGGCAAACACAAAATAATGGGAATCCTAAAAATGTTCGCCAAAAACAAAGACATTTTTGTAACAGTAATTGGTTACCCGAATACAGGAAAAAGCAGCGTAATAAATTACTTGAAAGGAAGCCACTCTGCAAAAACATCAATACATGCAGGCGAAACAAAAGGAAAACAATTCCTGCGAATAGCCCCAAACATAATGCTTGTAGACACTCCCGGTGTAATTCCATTCTTTAAAGGCGGAGAAGGCCAACTTTCATTGTTAGCTGCAAAGAGCCCAAACAACATAAAAAAACCAGAAGAAGCAGCATACAAAATAATCCAAGAACTAAAAAACAAAGGAGAAAAAGAATTATTTGAAGTAAAACTAATTGGAGAGAATGAAAAAATTCTAATCGAAATTGCAATTGCCAAAAAAAAGTTAAAACAAAAAGGCGAGCCAGATACAAACGCAATGGCAAGAAAAATTATTTTAGACTGGCAAAAAGGAAAAATCAGGACAACCTAAAGGCTCTCGAAAAACTAAAAAAGAGCAATTATATAGTTGTTCGAAAGATAGACTTATACCATGCTTTACGGGAAAAAAAAACTGGCTTTACCAGTCTTTGCATTCATTTACCTTGTCTTTGGAGCACTATTAGTCTGGTTGTTTTTCTTTAACCAAGGACTTGACTTTGTAGAACAAGATACTGTTGACGGAAAGAAAATTTTTTTAAAAAACATTAGCACTCGCGAAATAAAAAAAATAAGCGTCCTTGCAGTTTTTGAAGGGCAAAAAATTAACCTGCTTGAAGTTGAAAGCCTTGCACCAAACCAAACAGTTGCAATTGACTCAGCGCTAATAC
>CAYIJY010000164.1:0-2205 GCA_964363785.1 uncultured archaeon | reverse complement strand
CAACTCATAACCGCCAACCACATTCTCAATCAATCTTTGGCCATTCTCAAAACCCAAAGAACCGCTTTTTTCTAAAAGCGTTATTTCTTCGTCAGTCAAATTAGCTAATTCCTTTACAATTAATCGTCTTTGCTCGATTGGCTTTTCATAAAACTTTGAAAGCTTTTCATTCTCCAAAAAAAACACCTTTGTTCATTCAATTTTTCCATTAAAAACATTTTTAAGGTGCTGTTCAAAAAATCAAGTGAACCAAGCCAATCAACAAGCTAAACAAAATTGTAATCACTGCAGCTATTGCAACTGCAATTACTGCAAAAATTATTTTTACAACACGCCCTGCCATTGAAAAACCATGGCCAATTACAGGAATCCTTGACAAAATGTCAAGTGGCAAAGAAAGAGGCAAAAGGAAAAACCAAATCCCTAAAGCAAAAGAAAAAAATCCAATTCCTTTTAACAAAGAGCTACTCAAAAAAATTGTTTCAAGTGATCCACCAAATACTTGTGACACATCAACTGCAGTTTGTGGAGTTTCAGATAAATAAACAAAAAATGGCCCGCAAACAATCACTAGCAAAAAGGCCATTAAAAAAGCCACGAACTTAAAAATAACCCCAAAAACCATTTTTTCACCTTAAAACCTTTGCAAGCAACACGCTGCTGCCTTTTACAATCAAAACTTCTTTTTTTGCAGAAAAATGCAGTTGCCCATCAAGAATAACACTCACAGGTGTCTGTTCAATCTGAAAAAGCTTTATTTTTGAATGATCATTAACCACAAGAGGCCGCCTGTTTAAATCAATCGGGTTGACTCTTACAACCACAAAGACTTGTGCGCTTGGAGTAATATTTGGTCCGCCAGCACTTTGTGCATGGGCAGTGCTTCCGGTAGGCGTTGCAACAATCAAGCCATCATCAGCCTCCAAACCCAAATCATTATTGTCAACACTCACGCGATACTTAAGAAGCCTTCCTGGCTTTAATGGCACAATCAAAGCCTCGTTTAATGCCTCGCCAACAATTTTTCCATCAACAAAAACCTTTAGCCTGCTTCTTTTTTCCACTTCAATTTTTCCAAAAATAACCTTTGGCAATTCGCTTTCCCAGTCTTCCTTGGCAATTGCACACAAGCTTCCTCGTGACCCGCAATTAATTCCAAGCACAGGGACATTTTTTTTTAATTCATGAAACGCATGCAAGAGACTGCCATCTCCTCCAAAACACAAAACAAGATCACTGTCAATCTTATTCAAATCGCGGTTTTTTTTGATTACAGGAAAAAAAGAGTCAACTTCAAAACTAATTTTTTCTTCCTCCAAAAATTCGATTACATTTTTTGCAGTGCTTACCGCAAGACTATTTTGAATCCGGCCAGTAATAGCTATTTTCTTTATTTTTTTCATAAACAAAACTCTAGACAAAATACATTAAAATCCAGTTCATTTATCATTTTGTGCATATTAAGCTTGTTTTTTGATTGTAAGAGCAAATCTGGCCAATCTTATTTCGTTCTCTATTCATTGTGGCATTCGGAAATAATTTTTGTAGTTTTAAAATATTTATCTTCTCTCTAAAGTAAGAATCTTTATTATCTTTGCAACTATCTTTTAGTATGCAATTTACCTATGCTTTTAAGGATGTTTCAAATGCAAATTCACCGCAAAACATTTCCTTGCTTGGGAATAAAGGCGCCCAGCTCTGTGAAATGACATCAATAGGCCTAAATGTACCGCCTTTTTTTATTATTTCAACACAGGCATGCAAAGAATATTTTAAACTGGGAAAAAAATGGCCACAAAACTTAGAGCAAGAGGTAATTGCCGCATTGAATACTCTTGAAAAACAAGCCAACAAAAAATTTGATTCAACAAATCCATTATTTGTTTCTGTTCGAAGCGGCAGCCCAGCCTCGATGCCAGGAATGCTTGACACAATCCTTAACATAGGATTAAATGAACAAACAGCCCAAGCCCTTGCAAAACAAACTGGAAACACTTTGTCAGCTTTAGAGTCTTACAAAAAATTTCTCTTTATGTTTGGAACAACAGCACTTTTGATTCCGCAAGAAAAATTTGAATCAAACTTTCCTGAAAACTTAAATGAAAGCGAGTTAAGAGACATTATTCTTTATTACAAAAAAATAATTGAAAAAAATTCCGGAAAAATACTTGAACAAGATATGTTTTCCATACTTAAACTATGCAT
>CAYIJY010000163.1:0-2209 GCA_964363785.1 uncultured archaeon | reverse complement strand
CAAAAAACATTAATAGATATTTACCCAATAATTGGAGTTGGTTCAGTCCCATTTAGAGGCAACCTAAAACCAACAAACCCACAAAACTGTTTAAATGGTTACCCAAGCGTACAAACCTTCACCGTGCAATCCGCATTCAAGTATGATTACTCCCAAAAAGAAGTCACAAGCGGAATCAAACAAATAAACGAAACAAAAAGAAAAAAACCACTTGCAATTGATGAACAAAAAACCCTTGAAATCATTGACCGAGTAAGCGAAGAATACATTAAACAAATAAGCCTCCTTGCACCACTCATTAACCGCGTTGCAAGCTATGTCCCAAAAAGAAGAAAGAGAAAACTCCACATTGGCTTATTTGGTTACTCAAGACAAATGAAAGGAAAAACACTCCCACGCACAATAACCTTTTGCGCATCACTATACTCAATTGGACTGCCTCCAGAACTAATTGGCTTAAACGCACTCACACAAAAAGACCTTGATTATTTTGGAAGCATTTACAAAAACTTTCAAAATGACCTAAATGACGCAATGCAGTTTTTTAACAAAGAATCCTTAAAAATAATTCCAAAAGAAGTTGCAAAAAAAATACGCCTTGACCTGACTGACACCCAGACAAACACTGAACATGAAAAAATTACTTCTGAAATAATCTCTAACCTCAAAAAAAATGAAGTTCACAAAATAGAGTCAAATGTTTCACGCGCAGCATTTGAAAGGAAATTCTTGGGGTGACAAAAAAAATGGCTTTGGCAGACCGCGTAAAAGGAATAAAGCAGTCCCCTACACTTTCAATTTTGGCAAAAGCAAAAGAACTTAAAAAAAAAGGAATAAACGTACTTGATTTTTCGGTCGGAGAACCAGACTTTGACACGCCCCAAAACATAAAGGACGCAGCAATAAAAGCCCTAAAAGACGGATTTACAAAATACACTGCCCCTGCAGGAATACCTGAATTACGAACAGCAATTGCAGATAAACTAAAAAAAGAAAACAAAGTAGACTGCACTCCTTCACAAATAATTGTTTCAGATGGGGCAAAACACTCGCTAAACAATATTTTTCAGGTCTTATGTCAAAAAGGAGATGAAGTGCTTGTGCCGGCACCTTATTGGCCAAGCTTTGTCCAGCAGGTAAAACTTTCTGACGCAACTCCAAAAATAATTCAGTGCGATAACCTAAAGCTTTCCGCAGAAAAACTTTTAGAAAACATTTCACCAAAAACAAAAGCACTCATAATTAATTCACCAAACAACCCCTCATCAGTAGTTTATGCTAAAAATGAATTAAAAAAAATTGCAGAAGTCTGCGTAGAAAAAAACATTTACGTTATCTCTGATGAAATTTACGAAAAACTTGTCTACGACGAAGAACATTACAGCATAGCTTCCTTTGGACAGGAAATCCGTGACAAAACAATAACTGTAAATGGCTTTTCAAAAACTTATTCAATGACAGGCTGGAGAGTAGGTTATGCATGCGCAAATGATGAAATAATTCATGCAATAGACTGCCTTCAGGGAAATGCATGTGGAAACACAACTTCCATTGCACAAAAAGGCGCACTTGAAGCACTTTTAGGTCCACAGGACTCAGTAAAAAAAATGGCAGGCGAATTCAAGAAAAGGCGCGACCAAATAGAAAAAGGACTAAGCAAAGTAAACGGCTTTTCGTGCCCAAAGCCAATGGGTGCATTTTACGCATTCCCAAATGTCTTGGGGGCCTTTAATAAAAAATTTTCAAACTCAACTGAATTCTGCAATTTTTTGCTTGAAGAACTAAACATTGCAACAGTCCCCGGAAATGAATTTGGAAAAGAAGGCCATATGCGGTTTTCGTTTGCAACATCCCTTCAAACAATAATCCAGGGAGTTGAAAAACTCCAGAACTATTTTTAAAAAAAGTCATTTCTCTGAAAGCTCAGTAAGCGGGTGATTTGGATAAGGCTCCCACGTAAGTTCTCTTTGTTTTTGTTTTCTCATTTTACTCCTCCTTTGTTTTTTCATGATTTTAAAATAACTCAGGATTTGACAATTATATACTTTCACTAAGTAGACTATATAGTTTTTAAACATTTTATTTACTTTTATTCTTTGATTGTTTTGATTGAAAGAAAAATCCAGTTGGTAGGCCTTTCCACTTACACTGTTTCACTGCCAAAGGAATGGATAAAAAAATCCGGTTTAAAACAAAAAAGCACGGTTGG
>CAYIJY010000162.1:0-2223 GCA_964363785.1 uncultured archaeon | reverse complement strand
AGAAGATACTACAGAACGTAACTTATTTTACTCAAAAAGTGGCGAAGTCAGGTAAAATATTCAAGAAATTTGAAAAATTTTATACAAACGATTCAATATTAATAGGGCACAGTTTAGGCGGAGCATTTTTGTTGCGAGTGCTTGAAAAATTTGACATAATTGTTCAAAAAGCTTTTTTCATTGCCACGCCAATAGGTGTGCTTCCAATAAAAAATTATGATTCAGACAAGCTCTTTATTGGAAAACCTTTCGAGTGGAACAAAATCAAGCAACATGCAAAAAAAATTTATGTCTTACATTCAGACAATGACCCTTATGTTTGTCTTGAAAATGGAAAAAAACTTGCGCACAATTTAGGAACAAAATTAACATTCATTCCTAACGCAGGGCACTTCAATGCAAAAGCAGGTCACTTGCAGTTTGAAGAGCTTTTCAAAAAAGTCATTGAAAGATAAAACAGATTAAAACAAAAAAGGGGATTCATTTTTACAGTAATTCAATCAATTCTTCAACAGTTAACTCGCAGTCTTCCAAAATTCCTTTAAGCGTTCCAAGCGGAAGTTTTTCTTTTGAGTGATAATAAACAGTTGTGTGCCGAAGTTTTCCCTTGAAGAAGCCTTCCATTTGAACGTGAGATCCACGCTGTCTAACAGGAACAATTCCAATCTTGGACAATGCCTTGATCAATTCTTTTCCATTTATTCGAGGCAACTTGGGCATAAAAAAATCAGGCAGTTTTAATTGCAATGCGTTGTTTCTTTTTTTGTGAAACAATATTTAACGGATATTCAATTGCCAACGTAACATTTTGCATTGGTTTTTGGTGCGGTTGTTTGCTTTCTCCTATAACAAGCAAATAAGCTTCTTCAAAATTCTTTAATGCATCATCCAAGTTTTTACCGTAAGTATTTATGTGAAACTCGTCATTCCTAACCAAAACGTTTTTCCCTTCCTTCCAAACCTTTATTTTCACTGTTTTCTTTTCCATACAATTCACCAACAAACCAATTTTTTATTGCAGCATAAACGTAAGACCGGGTTTGCCGAAGCAATCCCAGGGATGCAATAAGTATATAAAACCCCGAATTTTTAAAGGTGACTTTTTGGAAAAACAAACCGTTTAAAGGCAAAATTTGAGGGTTTAAAGAAAAGCACTGTTTAAAACAACTTCCAGAATATAATTGAAATAGTTACAGCTTTACACTAATTGCTCAATTCTCGCCCCCAGCTTTCTTTCCAAAAGACTTAAATATAACTTCAAATATAATTATATTGGTGGTATAATGGCTGAAGCTATAACCGTTGCAAGAAAATGGGGTAATTCTATTGGCACCACAATCCCACAAGAGGCAGTTGAAAAGGAGAAAATAAAACCAAATGACAAAATAATAATTTCAGTAAGAAAAGTTACGCCAATACAGAAACTTTTTGGGACCTGGAAAACAAAAAAAACTGCACAACAAATCAAGGACGAAATCAAAAAAGGGTGGAAATAAATTATGTGGTTTTTTGCCGACACATACGCTTTAATTGAATTTTTCCTTGGAAACCTGCACTATGAAAAATATTTCAATGAACACGAATTTGTAACAACGCGCCTAAACCTGTTGGAACTATATTATGCAAAATTAGCTGAGGGCCAACCAGAACTCGCAGAAGAATATTTTAACTCACTGCTTCCAAAAACCGTTGAAATTGAAGATGAAATATTGAAAAGAGCCGCTAACTTTAAAGTAGAAAATAAAAAGCAAAACATTTCATACATCGACGCAATAGGTTATGAAATTGCAAAAGAAAGAAAAATAAAATTCCTCACAGGCGACAAAGCATTCAAAGAAATGCAAAACGTAGAGTTTGTAAAATGAAAGGCAAAAAAAAAAACAGTTAAAACCCGCCAAATTCGCACTGTATCGCCCTATCCTCGCCCCCAGCTTAAAATTAACAAAACCCCATTAAGGATAGATTTTGTGAAAGAAAATTACATTTTATACCTGCCAATTCTGGTGCTGACTATCATCTGGTCAATTTTCGGCCCACTACTGCGATTTTTTGAAAGCATTGGGTTGAATGCCTTTGACGTGAATTTTCTTGCCTTTGGTGCCGGCACAATTCTTTTGTTTTTGATTTTTTGGCTGCAAAAAACAGATTTGTCCTTGCCAAACAAACCGCTTGCAAAAAAAACTTTTCTGTACGCGGCAGGCCTTTCGAGCACAAACATTTTCC
>CAYIJY010000161.1:0-2235 GCA_964363785.1 uncultured archaeon | reverse complement strand
AAGAAATCGAGGAAGACATAGAACGCGTTTTCCAGAAAATGAAAAAGGCTGCACAAGAAATAGACCGCGAAATGGGCGTTGCAACCCCGCAAGAATAGATAAAAAAGGTGACAGTTCCAGTCAAATATTTTGCAGGGAAAAAAAGGTTTTCTTAAACATTTTGATTGTCAGTGAAAGTTGCGCATTTTAAAGCCAGAAAAATTCCAAAACCACATGATCCTTTGGTTATTGGTTTGTATAGGAAGCATGGTTGCTGAATGGTTTATCTGGCATTATTATTCAAGAGTTGTTCAACTGATTTATCAACTGCGTCATAAATTTCTAAATTATTTTGAGATAAAAAGTTATTCATTGAACTGTCCACAGCATCATAAATTTTTAAATTCTGATTTTGAGGTTGCACAATGTCGTGGTTTTCTTTTGATAAAAAATCGTTTATAGAATTATCCACTGCGTCATAAATTTTTAAATTATTTCCTATTTGAGAAGTAACTGGCGGTTCTGGGATTGGTGGTGATGTTTGCGTGCAACCTGATATCAAAACCGCCCCAAAAACCAAAAAAGCCAATAGAAGAAAAGATGCTTTAATCATGCTTTATCCCTCCTCCTTACTTTGGAACTTGTATTGCAATTTTGGTAGTGTCTTTGGAAATAATTCCGTTTTGGTTCACAAAAGTCAGCGTTGAAGGATTGTTTTGAATATTTGGCGGACTATCTTCAATATCAGCTTTTCCAGTAAATTTTGCATCTGTGACAATTTCTTTTACAACTCCGCCAGTTGCTTGACCTGTAGCCGGGTCAACATTAATATTGTATCTGTGGTAAGAAAATTTGTTGGCAGTGAAATCGTATGGGTACATAAAGGTAAATGATTTGACACCACAACTTCCGTCTGGCGCCTTTTGCTCACATATGCCTTGAGGGTAAGTAATTAAAGTTGTAACATTTTGTGCATCGCTAAAATGGCGGACAACATCTGGGGCTGAGCCCTGAAAATTTGCATAAAATCGTCTTTCTTGAAAAACTTGGCCTTGGTTGTCGGTCCATTTTAAGTTGACAAGTGCCAGTTTTGCCACTTGACCCGAAGGTGTAACCGCTTCACCAGCCCAAATTGTTGAAATTTGAAAATTGCTTGCATATTTGTTAAAAAATTCATTTAATTGTTCATCAGTAGTTGCTGTTACGACTACCATGAATAAAACAAGAATTAAACCTAAAAACAAAATCTTTTTCATTTTATCAACTCCAATTTTTTTTAAGGCTATTTATTTTTAAGGCTATTTAAAAGACGCTCTAAATCTTTTGTGGGCTTTTTTGACTGAATCGGCTTTGATTCTGCTTTAGGCTTAATCCAAGAATTCAACGTTTTTCAGTTCTTTAAAGTGGTGGTCTCCCGTAACGACTTTGCCATTTTGTTCCCTGGCGGTTGCAAGGATAATCGCGTCAGCCAGGCCAAAATTGTTTTTGCATTTTTTCCTCACAATCTGCTTAATCTTTCCCGCATCAATGGCAAGTTTTGTGTTCAGGCCAATTACATTGGATTTTCCAAGAATAAAATCAATTTGTTTCTGGAAATCATTGTTATCTCTGGAGTATTTGTCGGAGAGCTCTGCGATGACAATTGATGGAGTAACGCAAGGCTGGTTTTCAAGGAAATTTTTGACTTTTTCACCGTTTTTGGTGCCCTTAAAATATTCAATCCATGCATGGCTGTCCAGCACACACTTAAATGTCATGAAAATCGTCTTCGTCCCGCTTGAATTTTTTAAGTTTCGGGTATGCGCCAAACAGGCTTTTTGGGGATTTTATTTCCTTTTCAACCATCTTGCTGATGGCTTTGTCATAAGAGCTGGCATCAAATTTTTTTTTCACTTTGTCAAGGCCGCTTAAGGTGGTTTTCTTGACCTGAATCGTGGTTGTTTCATTCATTTAATCACCTATAACTATAGGTATAATTATATTAAAAAACTATCAGAATGGGTTTAAGCCGCTTTGGCCTATTTTTTGAAAAGCCACTTGAATTGGCTTAAAATTTCAAAAAACCGCGTATTTTGCAAATTTTGCCAACTTTTTTATACCCTGCCTGCGTTTATTTATCTGGAAAACCTATGGGCAAAAGGATTGCAAGAATTAAGGAGCTCAACCGCCTTGCAAACGAGGGCATAAAGGAAAAAGTGCATAGTGTACGAAAAGACAAGCGCCACCTTGCGCTGATTGTTGTCGAGCTTTTTCTCG
>CAYIJY010000160.1:754-2240 GCA_964363785.1 uncultured archaeon | reverse complement strand
AGCAGAACTGACTTGGGCAAACTTGATGCGGCGTATTCTTTAATGCAGGGTTTGCTTGTCAAGCACAATGAATTGGTTGGCTTTATTGCCAATTGGGAAAGGCAAAGCAAAAGATTGGGTGAACCTTTTTCAAAAGAACAGCAAAGGTATCACAAGCGTGCAGTTGAGGATAATAAAAAACTTAAGGATTTGCTTGAAAAAGTTGCAAAGAAAAGGGGCTTTTGAGTCAGCTTAAGCCTAGTTTTTTTCTTATGTTTTTTAGAGCATGACTGTAGCGTGCTTTTACTGTGCCGGTTGGCACTCTAAGGTCCCTTGAAATTTGTTCAAATGTGCGCCCAAGGATGGCGTGCCTTACAAAGACTTCTTTTTTATCTGGAGTCAAATCATTTGCAGCAAGCATTATGTGCCCTAAGCGTGTTTTATTTTTAGTGCCATTGGCTCGTGAATTGCTTTTGGTTTCTCTTTTTCGCCTTTGCAGCACAAGTTCTGGCATGTTTGATAAGAGTAAGGTTGTTTGTCTTTTTTCTTTTCTTGCAAGGTCTTGGCACACTCTTGTTGCGACTTTTGCTACCCAGCCCGTAATGCTTTGGGTTGCGTCAATTGTGTCTGCATTTTTGAGTATTTTTAAGTGTATTTCCTGGACTGTGTTGTCTGCATCAGGCAGTATTTTTCGGAATCTTCCAGCTATTGACATTATAAGGATTGTATTTGGTTTTATTATCTGGTCATAGGCCCCCTGTGAATATGGCTTAAAATGCCCGAAGACTTTTTTTGGCCTTACTTTATTTGGTTTTCTTTTCATAGGAAATTTATTGTTACTTTTCTTTTAACTCTTTTTCTATGAGTTTTTTCCTGTAGCGGTTTGCAAACCTGTGTGCCTCGTCTCTTATTCTCATGAGTATTTTTAGTGAAGCATTATCTTTCCCTAAGATTATTGGTGTTTGGCGCGCTGGAATAAATAATTCCTCTTCTCTTTTAGCCAAACCAACTATTGGTATTTGCACTCCGAGTTCCTGCATTATTTTTAGTGCTGCACTCACTTGGCCTTTTCCACCGTCAATTAAAATCAAGTCGGGTAATTTAGTTTTCTCTTCAAGCAAGCGTCTGTATCGCCTTCCAATTACTTCCTGCATTGCAGTGTAGTCATCCCCGCCGTCAATTGTTCTTATCTTGAATTGCCTGTACTGGGCTTTGTTTGGTTTTCCGTCAAGAAAGCTGACCATGGATGCAGTGGTTTTTGTGCCGCCCAAGTGGGACACGTCAAAGCATTCTATGGCTTTTGGGATTGCAGGCAAAAACAATGCATTTTTGAGGGCAACAAGCGGATCGTTTGCTGGGTTTAATGAATACTCCAAGTTTTTTTGCACGAGTTCAAGTATTCTTTGTTTTTCGCCTTTTTCAGGGGTAATCAGGTTTACTTTGTAATTGGTTGTTTGGGCGATTGTCTGCTCTATGTCTTTTGAGTTTGCTAACAGTTCTGGCAGTA
>CAYIJY010000160.1:0-744 GCA_964363785.1 uncultured archaeon | reverse complement strand
CTGGCAGTATTATTTCATGGGGTGGCAAGGTTTGTGCGTAATAATTCAGCAAAAAGTCTTCCAAAATGTCTTTTTCAATTATGCTTGAGTTAAAGTTAAAGATTTTTTTTCCGTAAAGCGTTCCGCGCCTGTAATTAAATAATGCAATTGTAAAGCCTTCGCTTGTTTTTTTGTAGGAAATAAAATCCTGGTTTTTTTGAGTGAATTTTTCGACTGATTGTTTTTGTGCTTGGCCTGAAATTGCAAGCATTGCGTCTCTTTTTTGGATGGCTAACTCGAATAGTCTTTTGCCTGAGAGTTCCTGCATTTCTTTTCTTAGTTCATTTGCAAGGTCTTCTTTTTTTCCTGAAAAAAACTTGGCTGCTTTTTCAACGTTTTTATTGTACTCTTCTTTTGAAATATTTTGTATGCAGGGGGCAGTGCATTGTCCCATGTAATATTTTAGGCAGGCTCTTTTTGGCATTTTTTTGCATGTTCTTATTTTGAATGTTTTTTCTACAAATTCAATCATTTTTTTTCTTGCAGAGCCATCAACAAATGGGCCGTAAATGTTTTTTGCTTTGCCTAAAGATTTTTTTGGACCGCGGATAACTTCTATTTTTGGAAAATCTTCATTAGTGATTTTTACGTAAGGGTAGCGGTAAGTGAGTTTTAGTTCAACGTTGTATTTTCCTTGGAATTTTTTTATTAAATTTGACTCAAGGATTAATGCTTCGGTTTCATTGTTTGTGATAATATAGTCAA
>CAYIJY010000159.1:0-2240 GCA_964363785.1 uncultured archaeon | reverse complement strand
GTAAGGTGCAAAATATTAGACGGGAGAGACCAGAACAAGATAATCAGAAGAAATCTTCCTTATTTCATTGCTACCGCAAGAACTGCATTTAAGATTTGCCTCGACAAGCTTTAAAGGCTGCCTGCAAACAGTGCAAAACGCCTTTACAACACCCAAAGAATCATCAGTCTTTGTCTCTAAATCAATTCCAAACTCAGAAACATTATCAACGCGGCACTTTAGAATATCACCGATTTTGAACAATTCTTTTAAGTCCTTGACATAACTATTAGCCACACTAAAGACAGGCAAAGTAGCATTCAGGCCCTTGAAAACAACAACAGTTGACTCATTTTGAGGATCATAAGCCTCCATAATGTCAACTACAACTGACTGGTCTTTAACCAAAACAACACTGCAAAAAGCAATGCATGAGCGGGTAACTAGCTTTAATGCCCTGCCCTTCTTTACTACGTTAACTGCTTTTTCTTCATGATCAGTAGCCTTTACGCCAACTGAATCAGAATAAACACGGCCATCTGAAGAAACATAGGAGTTCTCGCCAGGCAAGAACTCTTCCTCAGTGCTCAAAAAACTTCCAGGTACAACCATTTCATCCACAATAAAAAAACCCAAAGAAATTTATTTAAACATGCGCATAATACATTCAATAAATGGTATTAGAAGAACTAATTAGCTCAAGAAAAGCTTCAGAAAAGCCAATTTTAATATTTTTTATAGCCTTTATCATCGCAACAATCAGCATTTGGCTATCATATCACGTATTTCCATCAAACTCAAGTGTCCTGCCACTTGCATTCCTAACAACCGCCTTTGCACCACTTTTACATAAATTGTACATAAAAGAAGCAATCCATGAAGTAGAGGCACCAGGATTTGCCCCAAGCTTTATCACAAGGCACTTTCCTTTGGTCTGGTTTTACTTGTTTATGTTTTTAGGCGTAATGACCTGCTATGCTTTTTGGTTTGCAGTGCTTCCAGCAGACCCAATTGCCTGTGGACCAAACTGTTTTTTGCCAACAAAAGACAAAGTATTTGCTGAACAACAAAACGTATTTACCGCAATAACCGGCCAAAGCATAACAGGAAAAGCAATCGGGGAAATAGAATGCAAAAACCCAGACACACGCTCAATTGAAGCATGCTTTGGATTAATTTTCTTCAATAATTTTTGGGTACTTAACCTTGCAATAATTATTTCATTCCTTTATGGAACTGGAGCAATATTTTTGATTGGCTGGAACGCAAGCGTAATTGGAACATTCATTGGCCTTGAAATACTTGAAAAAAATGTTTTTGCAGGACTGGACAGGTTTTTGGGTTATTTTCCACACGGAAGCCTTGAAGTAATGGCTTACTTTTTTGGAGCAGTTGCAGGCGGAGTAGTCTCAGTTGCAATGATTGCAGACAAACACAAAAAACACGCACTTGAAATCATAGCCAAAGACGCACTCATACTGGTCTTAATTGCAAACGGATTGCTTGCACTTGGAGCAATAATTGAAGCAATCGCAATAGTCAACACAGAACTTGCAAACAGCATACTCACACTTGAAGTTGTACTGTTAATTATAGTTGCAATAATCTTGTTTTTGCGCCAAGGAAGAAATACAGATTAAATAGTATTTTCTTTTATAGCTAAACTAGTTTTTTTCTTCTTTTTTTTCTTTTTCTTAAAGATTGACTTTACATTAACATCTTGTGAGCTAGACAAAACATCAGTAATGTCCTTTAAAGAAAATTTTTTTGTCGACAAAGAATCAAGCAAATTAGTCAGCTCCATTGGCAAAACAAATTTAGTGGAACTGCTCTCGCCAATCTTTTCAAGAGCCTTGACATAATAATACGCAAGTGCCTTGTCACTTAAGCCCTCAGTGGCATTTTTTACAGTCTCAATCTCACGCTCATGAGCTGCAGCGCGCTGGTAACTTGCAAGCTTCTCCTGCAAAGCAGCCTTTTCCTCGTGCATTGCAGACAAAACTTTTTCAGGGATCTTTATTTCCTGAATCTTTACAGACTCAACCTCTACACCCCAAGAAGCCACAGTAACAAGCAATTCCCTTTTCAAGTCCTTGTCAATCGAATCAACATTTGAAATCAATTCATTTAAGTTAAGTGCACCCGCAATATCCCTCAAAGTTGCAATAACATAAGTCTTTGCTGCATTTTCATAGTTTTGTACCTCAAGCATAGATTTTTTTACAGACTCCGCGTCCTTTTTAATTCCAAGATAAAGAAGA
>CAYIJY010000158.1:0-2269 GCA_964363785.1 uncultured archaeon | reverse complement strand
TTTGATTGTTCTAGGTTTCATTTTATTTTATTTTAATTTTTTTGAATTTGGCATATATTGGATTGCACTGTCTCTTGTTGGATTTGCAATTAACTTGTTCTATAGTTGATTATATGGATGACAAAAAACTTGAGGCAGCAAAATTAAGACATAAAAGATTTATCTCACTTTTACAACTTGCTATAGGCATAATATCTGCACTCATTTTAGCACTACTTGGTTACTATCTCACTATACTCAGCGATATTGAAAATAACAGGATTGACCTTTTAGGAATTATTGTTTTACTCTTTGTTATTGGTTTATTAATTTTTATTTTCCTCAATTCAAAATTATCAGAATTGGAAGAAGGATTAGGTTACAGTGTTGAATCTGAAGGTAAAAAATTAACTGAAATCGAAATCAAAATATTGAATAAGTTTTATGAAGAAAGTCACAAAATAGCTAGTGGTTTGCAATTGAGTTTGGATAAATTATTTCCAGATTTAAAAATTGACGGAAAAGATGTAATGCCATTCGTAAAAAAATTACAAAGAGAAGGTTATATAGAACAAAATTTTTTTCAAAAAACTTACAATATTACAAATCTTGGAGTTCAATACATTTATTTAGAACAAGAAATAAAAAACCTAACGAATTTTCCTAATTAATATTTCCATTTCCTCAAATTCTTTTTTATACAATTCTTGAATTCGACTATTTAACCAGCCATAATACTCTTCAACTAAATTTTTATAATCTTTGACAATTTTTTTTAAATAAATTATTTCACTTTGATTTTCAACATATTCCCTAGATTCCTTTTTGGCACAATATTTCAGTAAATCTCTTTTTTTGAAATTAATTGTTGTTTTTGTATTTCCAAAATTAGACTTACTAGCAATATTAGTCCACTCTCGCACAGCCATCGGATAAATTAAGTCAGAATGCAAAACATGTGCACGCATATCAGTGAGAAAATTTGTCAGACCTTTTAATGATTCTATTTGTTGTATGTTCTCTTCCTGCAATTTAGCATTATTTAAGCCCTTAATAAATTTTCTAGAATGCTCTACAAGACTTTCTTTACTTGCAAGCCAATTATGCAACAGTCTTACAAGTTCTGCATGAGCTAAATCCATTTTTTCCCTATTATTAATGTCCCACAAAGAATCTTCTTGTTCAAAATAATCAATATGATTTAAAAGTGCTTCACAGTTTTTTTCAAAAACATATTGAGATATTTTTAACCGCCTTATTTTCAAAGAAATTTCATAAATAGGCATTTTAACAAGTTGTCGTGCTGCATTTAAATAGACCTCATTGGAGTTAGTACTCGTGTTCTTTTCCACTTTTTATTAAAAGCAAAAATATCCTTTAAATTTATTGTTCAATGGTTTTTCCAAGAATTGCTATTGCCTTTTCTTTTGAAATCAACTTCACAAGCAATTTTTCATGACTTTCTTGAGTTTGACGCAATTTCCTTATTTCCTCAAGCAGTTCAATAACCACCGACTCATTTACCCTAGCCTCAACTTCTTTGTGTTTCAAGTTTTGCTGCCTCAAAATCGCTTCTTTCAAAGTCAACGGATTAAAGCATTTTGAGCACTCAACTGCAGTTGGCTGTAACCCACTTGCTCCGCAAATTTCGCATTTTTTTGGTTTGAGCAGTGACTCTTGAGTTTTTTCTTCTTCTCCTTCACCAAAAATTTTTTTCAATACCTTCTTCGTGTCTTTTTGTGCAATATAAAAGGTCACGCTATCGTGGTCTTTCCAACCACCAACAGCCATTAATTGGCGTTCATTTAAAAAATCGCTTAAAAATGACGCTCTGCTTTTCCTAAAAAGCAAGTGTGGATTGTGGCGTTTTGTTATTTGTGCTCTTTTGCACGCTTTGTCAATTACTTTTCTAAAAGCACTGTAGCCCATTGGTTTGAACTGGCCTTTTTTCCCAATATTCACAAACAAAGGCTGTTTCTTAAACTCAACTTAAGGCAAATGCTTAAGTGGGTGAAGTGAAAGCCATGCCTTGACATAAGGCACACTGAATTTTATCCAGTTTTCACGAAAACCAGTTTTGCCGTGAAGTTTAATCATGCCTTCAGAACCATTTAATTCATGAGAGCCAACACGACAGTTTCCAACCTCGCCAATTCGGCCTAAAACTTCGTAACCTAATGCAATTATTGCTCGGTCTCTTTCAGTAATGCAACCCTTGTCAATTATTTGCAAAATTTCTTGTTCTGAAAAAATCTCGTCTTGTTGCAAGAGTTTGACTTTTGAGACGCTT
>CAYIJY010000157.1:617-2291 GCA_964363785.1 uncultured archaeon | reverse complement strand
AGTATTGTTCTTGGTCGAGGAAAGAATGCGACTCGAATGAAAAAAGACTTCCGCAAGAAAATCGGGGACGCTTCTGCTGTTGGCGTTGCAACTGCTGCAGTGGAAGTAATTGCAAAGTCTGATCCTGCTGTTGCGGCACTTTATGCAGCGTACAAACTTGCAAAATTCTTTTATCCTGTTGCAGAAGCTGGTGTTAAAGAATATGCAAAAACTGGTGACAGTGAAAAAGCTGTTGACAAAATGATTGAAAAGACAGGCAAGCAGGTTGTTGAGAAAGTAAAGGAAAAAGGAGTTGAAGTGGTCGTTAATGCTGTATGGAATTCCACTAAAGAATCAGCGGGAATTAAAACCGATGCTAATGTTGATACTGCAGTGACTACGGCGGTTAGTAAAACTGTAAGCGAGTTGATCAAAGATGAACAAAAAAATTGATAAAAAAGAATATTTCAGGAAAATAATGCAGAAAACAGTAGAGCCTTATGTGATTCAATTGCTTGAATCAAAAGACTTATCAAAAACGTATGGCGCTAGGGCAGATCAAGAAGAGATCAACAAAAAAGTAGCCGAAATCACCGAAAAGGCTGCAGAGATTCTCGTTGACAAACTGGAAAAACAACAAATGCTAGACAAAAAGGAAGCAAGCCAGAAAGAGATTCAAAAACTTTTTGAGGAAAGCGTTAAAGAGGCCTTGGCGATATTTAATGGACTTAAGAATGATTCAAAATGACCGAAGTACAATCGTACAACGGCTGGGTTCCTTTGTTCAAGGAAATGAACAAAATATAGATCTGAATATTATAGGAACAAGTATTTTTTGTCTTGAAGATAGTTTGAAGACCTACTTAATAAAGAAGGCTGAGATTCCAGTCTATGGGCAATATGGCCCAAAGATTGCTGAAATAATTCAAAGAATTATTTTTGAAGCAACTGCCAAAAACACGGAAATCAGTTTTTATGAAGCGCCGCAAAAACGTCTAAATGGAACTATGCAGAAAAACAAAAGAGTTTGCTTGTTTTCATGTGGCATTGACAGCTATTCCGGAATCCTTAACGCCCAAAATAAATTCGGAAACGTTTTAGCTTGCATGACACATCATTCTGATTACAAAACAATTGGCAAAATGCTTCAAACACAGAAAAGAATATTGCAAGCCAAAAAAATTCCTTTCAGAAAATTTAATGCACCGCCACACAAGAAAGGAATCAGATATTCAAGAGGTGTTTTATATCTCTTGAATGGCTTGTCGCTTGGGCACAAGGAAATTATAGTGTCTGAATGCGGCACAACGATGTTTCAACCAAAGTTTGCGCCTTTTGATACAGTAACCAAAACAACAAATCCTGAGCTATTACTATTGGCAAAATCACTTGCTGAAAAAACGCTTAAAAAGAAAATCAAAATAATTGAGCCAAATGCAAATTTAACAAAAGCAGAGATAATTGCAGCATGTCCCGATAAAAGCAAAATTGAACAAACCCATTCTTGCTGGACTATGCGTTGGTGCTCTGACAAAAAAACACACGAGGGCAATTGTTATGGGTGTATAACTCGGCAAATTGGTGAAATAGTTGCTGGAGTAAAAGATTTTACTTACAGAAGAGTGCCTTTTGAGGAAAAAGAAAACAATGATAACCAAATTTGTGAAATCCTACAATTAACTCGCTTCTCTTATT
>CAYIJY010000157.1:0-607 GCA_964363785.1 uncultured archaeon | reverse complement strand
CACAAAACTACCTGAATATGAAATTGAAGACGTCATAAAATACAAGAAAATCGACTTGTTTGAGAGAACCGCGAAAGATACCTTTGCAGCACTTTACCTATCACAAAAAAAGAAAAAACTTAACGATCCCATCCTGAAAAAATGGTTAGAGCGAGGATTAACAATCATTTCAAAGGAAAAATTGCAGGATAGGATAAGCGAAGTTAGGACAAACAAATACAAGCCTGATTTTGACAATGTTTTGGGGGAATGAATATATGACAGTCTGGCTTATCAATCATTCTTGGGAATCTTTTTGTAGGACTCATGAATATTGTGGCTTCATGGTTGAATCGGAGCGGGATAAGATCAAGGTTGGAGAGGGAGTTGTTTATTTTGGCCAAGGTCTTGTGTTTGGAGTATTTGAAGCGAGCGCATTCCCTAATAATGAGTTTAAAGGTTGGCAAAAAATTTATCCTTTTCAAGTAAAGTTAAAGCCAATTGCGATAACAAAAATGGGCTTAATAGCAAAGCCATTACAAGATAAAATTCGAGCCCAAAAAACACAAGGTGGTTCACAAAACCTTGTCGAGCTAACAGAAAACGAGTTTAATCAAATCAAAGAAGC
>CAYIJY010000156.1:0-2305 GCA_964363785.1 uncultured archaeon | reverse complement strand
TTGTTGCTCAATCAATTGATTTGGTGTTCCAACCCACTTTGAAGGCAAACTATTTATTTGCTGTTCATTCAAGTTGTTCGAACCGCATGAATATTTTTTTTGCTGCGTTAACTGGTCAAGGCTTTGATTGCATGGAAAAATAATTCCCTGGTACTTAGTCAAACGAGGATCAAGGTAATTCGTAGTGTCATACGCGTAAAGACCGATTGCACTTGCCTTGCTTAAAATGTCATTTGAAACAATAACGTAATCTGAACCATATTTTTTGACTATGTTATAAGCTTCGTCTTCTGACTCAGCCAAAATAAATAGTCCATAATCCCCATCAGCCTTTATGTCAAGGTTACGGTTATCAATCAATGGCCTTCTTTCTCCAATAAACGCAATCCAGTGGCCTTGATCCCACCAATTAAACATCTTTGAACCTTCAGGCGTATTGTCGCTCATCCAATAAAGAGTTTCTTTCCAACCGTCATTTTGCTCAATTGTTGGCAATTTAGTTACAGTAAAAACACTTGCAGCTGCAAGGCCAATCAATGCAAGCAATGCAAATGAAGTCATGACTACTTTTTTTTCAAGCAAGTCTCTTTTTTTTACAAAAATCAAAATCTCGTGGAAAATAATTCCACCCGCAATTGCAATTGGTATCCCAAACGTGTAAGTAAATTTTAGTTTATGGAAAGCCATGAACATTGTAATTGCAATCCAAACAAAGAATAACGCTGCAAACTTGTCATTTCTCTTAAAGATTTTTAACGGAATCAAAATCAATGCAATAAACGGAAAAATAATCATTGCATTATATTTCTCAAACCAAAACGGCCACCCAAGTCCCTCTTCACCGACAGTTGCAGCCAACACGCCTTCCCCCCTTTGTGATGCACGATCAAGGTTTTCCTTTGTAATTGGCGCATACTGCACAACATAGTCAATTGTACGATTAATCCAGTTAGTTCCAGTAAAAACAATTGCAAGCAAAGAAAAAACAGCAAATGCTACCGCAAGGACTTTTATAAATCCCAAAAACTTTTCCTTATTTTCACCCTTAAACCACATCACTGCAATGGTGATTGCAGCAAAACCTGTCAAAATCATTGGAATTAACAAAAACATTTCCCAAGTCCAAGCCATTATCCCAAAGAAAATTCCAGCAATAACTGAATGGCTAATGCTTTTTTTGTTAAAGCTTGGTTGCTTTAATGCACTTACAACAAAAGTCAATCCAATAACCATCCACAAAAATCCAAGTGAATCCTCTTCAAATTGTCCAGCCATTGTCCTGTAAACAAAAGCAGGAATGACTGCCGCAAAAAAAGCCATGATTAAACCAGTTTTTTTGTCATAAGCTTCCTTGCCAAGAAAATAAACTGCAACACTTGTCAGTGCACCAAAAATGGCTGGCAAGATTTTTACAAATCCAATCCAAAGAGTCTTGTCATAAGGCAGCCAAAAAGTAAAAACCTTGTAAATCAATGCAGTAAAAAACCAAAAAAATGCGCCCTGTGCAGGCAAAGGTGTGCTTGGAAACTGGTAATAGGCAAGCCAGTCCTGCGTCGGGATTGCAAGATTCTGAATTACAAATTCACCCATTCTTGCATGAAAATAAGTGTCAAACTCAAAAAAGAGCTCAAAAACCATTAAGTGGGACCTAAGTGCAAAAGCAAGCAAAAAAATCAGGAATACAAAAAGAAATTCTTTTGTCCAAAGCCTTTCAAAAAAATGTTTTGCTTTTTTCTTTAAATCCATAAAAACACACTTAAAAAACAAATATTTGCATGAAATTTAACTCTAAAAAAGCTTTTTAACTCCTCTTCTTGTTTTTTGAAGGAAGTTATTTGATTAATTGCTTTGCGTGGTTGCCAACGTCAACCGAGGAAATTACTTCTTTTATTTTTCCTTTTTCATCAATCAAAAAAGTAGTTCTTTTTATGCCTAAAGAAATTTTTCCAAAAACATTCTTTTTTCCAAAAACCCCGAATTTCTTTGAAACTTCTGCATTCTTGTCAGCCAAAAGTTCAAACTGCAAATTATATTTCTCAATGAATTTTTTATGAGACTCAACAGTATCAGTGCTTACTCCAAGCACAACAATATTGTTTTTTTTCAAGTCCAAAAAATTATCACGCAAATTGCACGCCTGTGCTGTGCAGCCTGAAGTAAAGTCTGCAGGATAAAAATAAAGCGCAATATTTTTTCCCTTAAATGCACTTAATTTTATTTTTTCCCCGCGCGAATTCTGCAATTCAAAATCAGGTGCATTCTCTCCAACTTTAGGCATTTCACTCAAAAGCACATCACCATTTCT
>CAYIJY010000155.1:0-2325 GCA_964363785.1 uncultured archaeon | reverse complement strand
GGGGGAGCGAGGCGCAACGGGGGGTCATAGGGGGCCGCGCCCCCTATCCCACTTCAAATTTGTTATTTTGATAATCAAAATGTATCCTGAAATGTTCAAAAAAAGTGGAACCAAAAATAATGTGTTCGTGTTGGTTATTTTTTTCTAATTGTATTGCGCACCTGCATTTGACTACGATTTGTTCTCTGCCTTTTTTTATTGTCACATTGACCCAAGAGTAACTTGTAGTGATTGTTTCTCCGGAATAAACTTTGGCTTCTTCTGGGTTTGATTTGTCAAATTCTAGCTCCAATGCCTCTGCAACTTCTATAGGCAGCAATACAAAATCAGAACCACTGTCTAACACTGCAGTAAAAGGCAATTTTTCTTTATTCCCTTGTAAGAAAACCGGGATGATTGGCTCTTTTACCGTTATGTCATCTGAAAATTTAATGTGTTTGCATCTAAAAATCAGGTTCATAAGAATTACAGATAACTGGCAGTTTTTTTTACTTTTGACAACAAGATTTTTGAAATCGGCACAATTTTTTTGGCTTTTTCGATTACTTCTTTTAGGACTAGCCCGTGTGAAATTACTTTATTGTTGCAGATAGCTACCCATTCACCATCTTTATATTCTAAAAAATCATTATTCAAAAAATAGTTAAAATTTTTTTCTAATGAAATACTAGCCATAATTACCACAAAAATATTCTAATTAATGGTATTTATTCCTTTGTTTTTATGATTTTGAAATAACCTGTCAGTTATGCATGCAATTTATGTGCAAAAGCCCTAAAAACCACTATTCTGCCTAATCTTAAGTCAATCTCAGCCTTTTGTGCGGGTGTCATTTTCAAGGTTGAATCATTTTTTGTAAATGTTGTCGTGGTGGTCAAAGTCAAGGAATAGGGTGAATTTTCTTTTTTTGTCAAAAGAGAATGTCAAGACAAAGCTTTTGTCGATGTGCACCCGTTTTCTGTCGCTTAAATCATGTCTTAAATTTTTATAGTGATCAATTGCTGTTTCGTCAGAATTTATAATTTGCTTTACTTTTTTATAAATAATTTCTGCCCTTTGGGCATCTTTTTTCAGGAGCTTTTCGATTATGCCCTTTAGTTTTGGGTCAAAGTCATAATCAAAGGGCAAGAGTTTCACTTCCCAAAGAGTTCATCAAGTTCCTTGTTCGACATTTTTTTTGAATGGCCATATCTTTTGTAATATTCGTCTTCTATTTTCAGGATTCTTTTCACATATTCATCTTTCACTTCTGGCTCCACCTCGTTTGGTCCATAATCTCCAATGAACCTGTTTATTGCCTCGCTTTTGTCCTTTAATTCGTATTTGACTTTCACAACTGTTAGCACTTTGTTGGAATATTTGTTCAGTTTAACCCTTGCATCAATCATCATATGCACCTCATATGCATTCCATATGCATATGGTATGCAGCTTTATTTAAGGGTTGCTTTTAATGAACTATCGTGCCTGGCACCTTTGTCAGTTTTGCTCTGCCTTTAGTTTCCTGATTCCTGCAAGCATGTTTTTTATTTCAGCGATTGCATTGTTCACGTTTTTTTCCATTCCGGTTCTTTGGGCAGGCACTTTTCCAGAAGCGCGCTGCAAGGCCCTGTTTGTTTTGAAGATTTCATCGCGGTATTTTTCCAGTGCGGGAAGGTATTTTCTTGCAAGGAATAGTTCGGACAACTCAACTTCTGCCCACCTGATTCCGGTATTTCCATGGAGTTTTTCTAAAATTCTTGTGACATGGATTGATATTCTTTGATTTGAAAAATCTGCATGGAACTCGATTTGTTTGCTTGAAAGCTGCCTCACTCTCATTTTTGCGATTACTTTCAAGTCCTTTGGAATTCTTGGTTTCCTTTGGGGCGGCATAAAATCAATTTTCTTTTTTTTCACACAACCGGCACGCGGCAGCTTGCAAAGCCGTTTTTTTGGCTGTATTTTTGGTGGTATCCTTCTGCGGGAAAGAATTCTTTTGCGGCAACGATTTCTGTGGCAATTTTGTTTTTGTATTTGCCGCTTTTTTCAAGCGCCATTTTTGCCTTCTCCGCAAGTTCTTTTTGTTTTTCACTGTGGAAAAAAACCGCGGAGCGGTACTGTGAGCCTACGTCGGGGCCTTGGCGGTTCATTGTGGTGGGGTCATGGATTGCCCAAAATATGCTCAGCAATTTCTGAAATGAAACGATTTTTGGGTCAAACTTTATCTCTACCGCCTCGGCGTGGCCGGTTCGATCAGAACAAACATCCCCGTAAGTCGGGTTTTTTGTATGCCCGCCGGTATAGCCAACAGTGGTTTGCTTCACGCCCTCAACCTGCATAAATA
>CAYIJY010000154.1:0-2410 GCA_964363785.1 uncultured archaeon | reverse complement strand
CGGCCCGCCAGAAGTAACCACTCCAATCTCTTCTCCGCCTTTAAAAACCCTATAACCGTGCCTTGCAATCTGAGGGCAAGTCATTTCAAAGCCCGAAAGAACCTTATCCGAACTAGCCTTTCTTTCAAAAATCTTTTCTTTTCCAACAAAGTCTTTTTTTTCACTTGTCACCCAACCATACCTGCATTCAAAAGGCGAGACTTTTTCATCCATTTCATTCCCATAAAGATTAAACGCGGCCTCTAAACGCAAAGTGTCTCTTGCACCCAAACCAACCGGCTTTAACCCGTACAATTTTCCAATTGTAATTAATTTATCCCAAACCATTTTTGCTTTTTGCCTATCAAAATAAACTTCAAAACCATCTTCACCAGTATAACCAGATCGAGAAATAATACAATCAATTCCAAGTAAGCTTCTTTTTTGTTCAACAAAATTGTAAAACTTTATTTTACTCAAATCAAAATCAACAACCTTTTGCAAAATCTCTTGAGCCTTTGGACCTTGAATATCAAGCTTTGCATAATTTTCTATTTTGTCTTCAACTACAACGTTAAAATTTTTATCCCAAACTTTTGACCTGATCCACTCAAAGTCTTTTTCACGCGTACCAGCATTAACAACAATCATGAATTTTGTCTCACTTAACTTGTAAACCGTCAAATCATCTAAAATTCCGCCATCATCTCTGCATAAAACACCCAACGCCATTTGCCCAATCTGCAAATTAGAAATGTCGCGTGACACCACCCATTGAACTAACTTAAAAGCATCAGGCCCGTGAACAAAAATCTCACCCATGTGACAAATATCAAACAAGCCGCAACCATTACGCGTTGCATTATGTTCATCAATAATGTTTGTATAATAGACTGGCATTTCCCAGCCACCAAAATCAACCATGTTTGCCCCAAGGGCTTTATGGGATTCAAAAAGAGGAGTTCTATTCATTAAAAACCATTAAAAGAAAGAAAGAAAACAGTTATAAAAAAAACGGAAGAAAAAAAAAGCTAAAACTCAACCATTTTCTTAAACTCTTTTACACGCTTTTCGATTGTCTTTCTGGATGCATTTTGAAGTGCGTTAGTCGAAAAATCTTCAACACAAATAGATGCAACTGCTGACCCATAAACCATTGCCTTTCGTAAAGTTGCTTCATTAACTTTTCCTTCTTTTGCAAGGTAACCCATTAACCCGCCAGCAAAAGAATCACCAGCACCAGTTGGATCAACAATTTTTTCAATTGGAAAACCAGGCACAAAAAAACTTGAGTCCCTTGTAAACATTAAGGCACCGTGCTCGCCTTTTTTTATAATCGCATACTTTGAGTCAAGCTCAAGGATTTTCTTTGCCGCAGAATAAAGATTATGAGTCTCAAACAATTGCCTTGCCTCACTTTCATTCATAAGAGCAATGTCAACTTTTTTTATGACCTCTTTGACCTTTAATGGATTTTGCTTGATCCAAAAATTCATTGTGTCACTAACAACAAGCTTTGGCTTTTTTTTCATTTGAGACAACACATTTAACTGCAACTCGGGTGAAATATTCCCCAAAAACAAAAAGTCAGCAGACCTAAAAGACTCAGGCAAAACAGGATTAAATTTTTCCAAAACATTCAACTGGGTTTCAACAGTGTGAGCCTGATTCAAGTCAAACTCGTAATACCCGCTCCAAAAAAAACTCAGCCCACTTGCTTTCTCAACACCACTTAAATCAATTTTTTTATTTTCAAAAACACTGAATTCTTTTTTTGAAAAATCAGAACCAACAATGCTTACAACCCCGGGTTTGCAAAAAAAACTACTGGCCAAAGAAAAATAAGAAGCAGAACCACCCAAAACCCGATTAACCATTCCAAAAGGAGTCCTAATGTCATCAAATGCCATTGTGCCGACAACAACAACATCAACCATTTAATCGCCTCATTTTTTGCCCACAATATAAAAAAATAATTGAGTCAAGACAAGCCCAATAAAAGCCGAACCAGCATTTTCAAGAAAAAATAAAAAACCAAGCATTATTGACTGCAAAAAATTCAGAATCTTAAATTCCTCAAATGTAAGTTCATCAGGTAATTCAGATAAAGCCTCTAAAAAAGACTGTTCAATTTGCTCTTCGGTTAAAGACAAAAACAAAAAACTGCTAGCCAAAAGCAAGATAAAAGAGTAAAGTGCCACTGAGAAAAAAACAAGCCAAGCACGATCTTCAAACAAATGAACTTTTTTCTTAAAAATAATTAACAACAAAACAACAGCAATAAACGAACTTGAAATTGCAGCAACCCTGAAGAAAAAAACCACAGGCGAAAATAAATCCTCAACAACTTCAGGTGCAGACAAATAAGAAAAAATAGAATAAACAACAATTTAATAAGGGTGTTGGTAAACAAAGAACTATGGAGGTTCAA
>CAYIJY010000153.1:0-2428 GCA_964363785.1 uncultured archaeon | reverse complement strand
ACAAATTTCATGTGGCAACAAGGAACAGAAAACCTATTAACACAACAAAACGGTTTAGGAGCCATTCTCTTAATTTTTTATGCAGCAGCATTATTCTTAACATTATTAACTCTCTTCATTAGATACATTTTCTTAACAGTAAGCGTCTTGCTATTTCCAATTGGAATATTTTTGTACTATATTCCGCCTTTACAAAATTGGGGAAAAATAATATTCAACCTCATCGGACTCTTTCTCTTTATTCAATTCATTGACATAATTCTTCTAGTTGCATCATATCATGTAGGAAATGAATTAGCAGGACAAATAGGCGTAGAACTCATTCCGCCCTTAGCACTGCTTGTCGTTGGAATTGTTAACTTTGCATTAATGGGATACGCACTTTTAAAATCAATTTTTGAAATGCAACAAAACTCACAAATAATTGGTTATGCAATTGGAACCCTTACAGGACAAATTACCACTTTAACAAACACAATCAAAAATGTAGTGCCTAAAAAGTGATTTTCTTTTGAGTTATGAAATACCAAAAAACCTGAAATACCAAGAAAAAATATTCTTCAACTTAAGCATCTGGCAAACACTATGGATAACCCTATTCGGAATATTGATTTGGACAATAAACATCAAAACAATTTTATTTTTTGAAGCAAAAATCGTGCTTTCAATTATTCTAGGACTACTAGGAATTGGATTTGCTTACTTAGACTTAAAAAAACACTTAATTACAATAACAAATTTTTTATTTAACCCAAAACAACTTGGTTACTTAGATAAAAGACTAAATAGTTTTATTGAAGTCTCAAAAATAGAATTCGATACTATTTTTTTAAAAAATTCTTCAAGCTGGGCAATATTACAAATACAACCAATTAACTTCCACATTTTATCCCCTCAACAGCAACAAGCAATTATTTCTTCGTATAAAGATTTTTTGAATTCACTTGACTTTCCAATACAAATTGTTGTAAGAACAGTCAATTTATCCTTAGATGATTACTTAGAGGCACTTGAAATTACAGTAAAAAAACAAAAAAAAGAAATACTCTTAAAACAGTTCAAAGATTTTAAAGAATTTATACTTGAGTATATTGAAAAAAATTCAGTAAAAAATCGCTTATTTTACATTGTAGTGCCTAACCAAAAAAATGCTTCACCCAACGAACTAGAGAACAGAGTTAAAGTTTGTATGGAAAAACTCAAAAACTGCAACATCGTCACAAAGAGACTGAATACAAACGAACTCGTTACACTACTTTCTAGCTATTTTGAAGGAACAATAGAAAACGCAGGAGAATACCAAGACTTCATCACGATTCTAGAAAAAGAAAACGTAATACCTAATCAAACTCTACAGGAAAGCATGAAAAAAATGGGCTTGTAGTGACTAAAAAAGTGGTTTAAAATGAGCTTTGTACGCACAAAAAACATCAAAGGCAACTCTTACCAATACCTTGTTGAAAGCCAAAGAATAAACGGAAAAATCGTCCAAAGACACTTAAAATACTTAGGGAGATCAAAAACATGAACCAACTAATAAAATTACTAAAACCATCCTTTATCAAAAATAACATTGACTCCTTTCAAGTAAATGAACAACTCAACAAAGTCATAATGGGAGTAGGTTACCCAAGAAAAATTAGAGAAGGATGGCTTGACAAAATAATCTCATCAGAAGGAAACTTTGACATCTCAATCCACATCGTCCCTTCAAACGTTGAAACAATATTATCACAATTAAACCAAGAACTCGTTAAGCAAGAAGCTGACTTGTTATCTGCTCAACTAAAAGGAATAGTTAACCCCTCTTTAAAACTACAAAACCAAGACACACAAAATGTTTTAGAGAAATTACAAAGAGGAGAAGAAAAACTATTCAATTTGTCACTATACATTAATGCTCGAGCTTACTCAAAAGAAAAACTTGAATTGCTTACAAAAAAAATTTGCAGCGAACTAAATTCAATAATGATCATTCCAAAAATTCCTTACTTCAAAATGAACCAAGCAATCAAATCAATCTATCCACTTGGCCAAGATAAACTAAAAGAAACAAGAAATATCCCATCAGATGCACTAAGCGCATGCTTTCCATTCACAACAGCCTTTTTAGAACTTGACAACGAAGGAATAATGTTCGGGTTAAATAAATTGAACAATATTCCAATTATTTTAGATCCATTCAAATTCGCAAATTACAATGGATTGATACTTGGTACTTCTGGTGGTGGAAAAAGTGTAACCGCAAAATTATTTATCATTAGAAACCTAGTCAAAGGAGTCAAAACTTTTATCATTGATCCACAAGGCGAATACATTGAATTAACAAAAAATTATAATGGACAAATAATTGAAATTAGTCGCGAAAGTGAAACCATAATCAACCCCTTTGATTTAATGGGCAAAGACTTTGGCGAAAAAATGCTTT
>CAYIJY010000152.1:0-2447 GCA_964363785.1 uncultured archaeon | reverse complement strand
GTCTTCAAGTGAAAGGACTTCTCTGCAGCTGAGTTTTTGTATTGACGGAACCACAACTGGTGGCGGTGGAAACCCAGACGGAAATGGTGGCGGAGAAGGTACACAGGCATTGGCTTGTGAAAATGGCGGCCAGACAGGCACTAGTGTTTATGATAAGGCTGGATTTGGAAAACTAAAGTTTGACTGGAGGTACGCAAATGTTGGAAGAAGTGATTGTGATGAAGGGAAATTCTTTTGTGATGCCTCGCAGGCAAGCATTGCGTTTTCAAAGAAAGCAGATGAGATAAAGAAAATTATTTTGGCAAACGTTTCAAGCACAAACAAGCCATGCGGAGTTGAAGGCAATGATTGTTCAGGATTGCAAAACTCAAAAGAACTTTACAGGTACTTTGCTGACACATTAAACCTGACTGACGATGTGACTATGCAACAAATGAATTTCTTTGCAGTGAATGGAAAGCTTGTTGAAAACACAACTGCAAAAAAAAGTTTTAATGACAAGGATAATGTAAAGTCAATCAGGCAGGTAATTGAAAATAATCCCGATGCATTTAATGTAATTAGCCAGTTGGTTAACTTGCTTGACATAATTGAGCAGGATAATGGCTTGAAGAATGAAGTAGTGTTTTCGTTTAGGAATAATCCAAATGGCATTGGAAAAAAAGAGGCCAACGGCCAGTATGTTTACAATGACCAGATTGAAGAACTTGGATTTGACGCATTTTCACAAACAAGGTTTGTAATGACTTTTAGTGAAATGAAAATGCTTGTGAATAATTTACGAGACAGTACAAAGGAAGGTGCAGTAATTTGTGCAAGTGGTGTTGGAACTGGAGATGTTAACTGCAAGGTTGATGAAGAGAATTCTGTTGTAAAAGAAATTAAGAAAAGCAGCACACCTAATGGCACACCAATCACGGCAGAGTTCCTGCAGGCTTTTGTGAATGACTTGGAGGATGTTGTGTTTGGAGTGCGTAACGCAAGAGAAGTTTCAAGTGAAAATGCTTTGGCTGTTGTAAGTGCACTTAAGACAGTAAGTGTTGCAGGTTATGATAATTTTGAGGATTTTTACAGGGAAAATATTTCATTTAAGGCTTACTTGATTAATGATTCTTTTAGCAGTGACTTTAAGCAGGACTTTGCAGGCTTTTATTCCAGTGACGGAACAGAGTTTGTTGATAACTTTAGTGACTGGTGGACATTTAGTGGTGACACAAAAGAAAGCGGTGAATACGATGTCACTTTGAGTGTTGGCTGGAGTGGATCTGAAGTAAACAGTGTTAAGACAGAATTTATACTTTCAAAAAGACTTGAGGAAATTAATGCAGAGTTTGCAAAAAACCCGTTGTTTTTCATGCCTTTGAATGGAAACCTTGGTCTTGACTCAACAACTGTCAACAGGGAAGATTATGGTGTTGCATTTAAGGCAGAGGGGCAATTGCCAAGCTCTGCAAGCGGAGTGTTAAAGTTTGCAAATTATGGTGTTCCACAGGATGGGTTCCATCCACAGTCTTACATTTCAAACTCAAATGGCTTAGTGGAGATGTCTTTGAGTTTTAAGAATACTTTTGAAGAAGCAAACACAGGTGAAGTATTGTCTGTTGGACTGCAGGGTGATTCGGGTTCGTTAACGTTCTTCCCAACTGACCCAATTGCTCTTGAGATTGGAGTGAAAAAGACTGCACAGGCAAATAGGCCAATCGGGTTTTTGTATAGCCTTAATGCAGGAAAAGGCCTTGTGGAAAAAAACACTGACTGGATCGTAGTAAAGGACACTGTGTTTAATCAGCAAAGGCCAAGGACACTTAAGAGTGGATTGCATTCTGCAAATGACTTATGCCAGACAGGAAGCAATAGGTTCAGCGGGTTTGTGTTAAATGGTGGTGCAAATGGAGAGATTTCTTTAAGGACAATTTTCTTTGTGCCAACAAGGGCATTTGAGGTTGTCACTGACTCTGAATTAAGTATTTTGTGCTTTAAGGATTCTGCTGCAACAAAAAAAGTTGTTGATTATGCGAATTCAACTTCTTCAAGGCCACTTAATGCAGGTGCTAATGCATTGAATTCAGGGCAAAAGAAGATGCTTGTTGAATTGTATAACCTTAAGGTCTTGGTTGGAAGAATCAAGGATAACAGTATTTGTCTTGATCTTGAAGGAAGTTTTGAGAAAAACATGAAGCTTTTGTGGAATAAAAAGCAGGTAATGGATTCGTTGGGTGTAACACAATGAAGATGGAGACAAATAAACTCATTATTTTGCTTCTTGACATAGTGCTTTTTGGCGCTGGGACAACAATCGGGCTTTTTTTTAACCTTGGTTTTGCCCCCCTTGCAGGAGGGGCAAATCAAATAGTGCTTGGAGTATTGTTTGCATTTAGTTTTTTTGTATTGTCTATTGCTTTCTTTGGTTTTTTTTCACCTGTCTTGTTTTTTTTGCTTGGGTTAAT
>CAYIJY010000151.1:0-2456 GCA_964363785.1 uncultured archaeon | reverse complement strand
CTTTAACAAATTCATCCAAATAAGTTTTTGCCTTGTTTTTTTGTGTAGTCACCAAACCAACATTTGCTCTACCAGAGTTTTTTGGAATCATCCACAAATAACCTTCAGGGGCTAACTTTGGCCAAAGATAAAAATCAAGATAACCATCATTTTTAATGTCAAGCATTTCATACTGAATTCCAATCACCGACTCAAATCTTTTTTCATTCAAACCAAGCCTGTTTGAAGTAAATGACTGCACGCCACTTGCATCAACCAAAACTTTACTTTCAATTTGTTTTCCATTTGCACAATCAATTACCCATTTGTCGTTTTCTCTTTTTAAATTTGAAACACGCGCATTCAATTCAAGAGTTGCCCCTTCATTAACTGCTTGCTCTGCAATCCATTGCTCCCATAAATGTTTTTCCAAAACATAACCATCTTCATTTAGAATGCTTGATGTGCTGTCTGGAAAAAGAACCCTTACTCCTTTGACTTTCAAAGAAAGTGCTTTTGGCGCAACCTTAAAATCAAATTTTTTCAAAGCTAATTCTGATAAACATTCTCCGCAATGAACCGGTTCACCAATAGTAGCATGCTCTTCTAAAATAATTGAATTCAAGCCATTCTTTTGGGCATGTAAAGATGCAGAGCCACCAGCGGGGCCTGCCCCGATAACTGCTAGATCGTATAGTTTTCCCATAAAAACACTACAAAAAATGAAAAGAATTGTTTAAATTATTATTCCAGTGCTTTTTGTGCAAAAACACAAATCCAATTAGTCAGACCTGTCCCAGTTACTTTTTTCTGTTGGACTACCTCAACTTTTGTAACTTTAAAATCAGCTTTTTCAATGAATGTTTTTAATTCATCTTCCGTAAAATAACTAAAAAACCTTTTACCAGTTTCATCCTCAACAAATTCTTCACCTTCACCTTTTTTTGCAGAAACAAAAAGTTTTCCATTTTCTTTTAACACTCTATTAAACTCAGATAGTGCCTTTGGTAAATCAATTTTTTTTAAATGTAAAACAGACGCACAAGCCCAAACACCATCAAAAGACTTGTCTTTTAAGAAATCCATTTTCAGAATACTTCCTTCAAAAAACTTTGCAGAAGGAAAAATTTCTCTAACAACTTTTAGGATTTCAGAGGAATAATCAACACCGACAACATCAAAACCGTGACTCAAAAATTCTTTAGTATCTCTTCCAGCGCCACAGCCAGCATCCAAAACATTTTTTCCAGACAATGACTTAGTAAACTCGTCAATTTGGTTACTCCAATCAAACAAATCAGCAATTTTTTTCAAGTATGCTGGATTGTTGTTGTAAGTTTGTTTTGTAATTTCATACTCTGAAAAATTATTTGTAGCAAGAGATGCTACTTCCAAATTTTTATCCTGCTTCTTCCAGCCTCTTGATATTCTTCTAGCAACTTTTTCGTCGTCTTTAGAATATTTCCATTCTCCAGACAGCTGTTTAATTTGATCCTGATTTGAAGAAGCACTTTTTTTAGCCATAAATAAATCCTAGTCTAAATCTTTATTCCAATTACTTCGAGTTTGCCTTGTTTTTTTGCTTCAAACTCTTCTAATCCTCTTTTCAAAACAACCAAGCCAAGCAAAGCGCACTTAACTCTGGTCTGGATTATTTGCCCAAGGTTTTCAAACACATCTTTGCCTTCTAATTTCAAAACTTCTTTTACTGTTTTTCCTTTCACCATTTCAGTCAAAAGAGAAGTAGAAGCCTTGCTTATTGCACAGCCATGGCCATTAAACTTAATGTCAACAATTTTTTGATTTTCAATTTTTACTTCAAAAGAAACCTCATCGCCACAAAGCGGGTTGCCACCGGCAGACTTCAAATTATATTCACTCAAATGCCCATAATTTGAAGGGTTTTTATACAACTCCAAAATCATTTCAGAATAAGTATCCGAATCCATGTTATTTACCCATTAACTTAAACGTCTTTTTGATTGCCTCAAGTGCCAAATCAATATCTTCCTTTGAATTATACACATAAAAACTCATTCTTGCCGAACCCAAAATACCAAGCTCCTTCATTAAAGGCTGAGCACAATGATGGCCAGTTCTAATCTCAATACCAAACTCATCAAGCACACCACCAACATCATGCGGGTGAATGCCTTTTACATTAAACGAAATCACGCCAGTCTTTTTTTCGGGAGTGGGGCCATACATTTGCACATAATCAAGTTCAGACAAGCCATCATAAGCCTGCCTTAACAAACTGTTTTCATGAGAAAAAACATTATCCATTCCAAGTTTATTCAAATAATCAATTGCAGCACTCAAACCCGCAGCACCACTTGAATGCGGCGTTCCAGCCTCAAACTTGTATGGCAAGTCATTCCAATTTGATTTTTCCACAAACACTTCAGAAATCATGTCCCCGCCAAAAAGAAAAGGAGTCATTTCTTCAAGCAGTTCTTTTCTTCCATAAAACACAC
>CAYIJY010000150.1:1156-2520 GCA_964363785.1 uncultured archaeon | reverse complement strand
CCAAGGCTTAAGTCAAATTAAAAAGAAAACAATGATTTGTCTAAGACAACCTTCAATGGGTCCGATTTTTGGATTAAAGGGTGGCGCAACAGGCGGAGGGTTTTCACAGGTTTTGCCAATGGAAGACATTAACATTCACTTTACTGGTGATATTCATGCAATTACTTCTGCAAACAATTTGCTTTCTGCAATGATTGATAATTACGTTTACTATAATCGTGAAAGGTTTGGAATGGTTCCAAACATTACTTGGAAAAGAGCAGAAGACATGAATGATAGAAGTCTTCGTGAAATAGAAATATGTATTATGGGTAATTTGTGCATTCCTCGTCATGAAGCTTTTCAGATTACTGCTGCAAGTGAAGTAATGGCTGTTTTTTGTTTATCGAATTCTTTGAGTGAGTTAAAACAAAACTTGGGTAAAATGGTTGTTGGTTTTGACAAGGAAAGCAAGCCAGTTTTTGCAAATGAATTAAAATCTGAAGGCGCAATGACAGTTGTCTTAAGAAATGCGTTAAAGCCAAATTTGGTCCAGACAATTGAGGGGACTCCTGCGTTTATTCATGGCGGCCCATTTGCCAATATTGCTCATGGTTGTAATTCTTTGATTGCAACAAAAATGGCACTAAAACTTTCTGACATAGTTGTGACTGAATCTGGTTTTGCGTCAGACCTTGGGATGGAAAAGTTTTTTGATGTCAAGTGCAGAAAAGGCGGTTTGAAACCAAGTGCAGTTGTTCTTGTTGTAACAATGAAGGCACTTAGAAGACAGGGTGGTGCAACTGATCCTAAAGTCGTTAACCCGCAAGCTGTGCAAAAGGGTCTTGAAAACCTTTCAAAGCACGGTGAAAATATTTCTTTATTTGGAATGCCTTTTGTGATTGCAATTAATAAGTTTCCAGAGGACTCAAAAGAAGAAATTGCTATTTTGCAGGAGTTTTGTCAAAAAGAATTGAATGCAAAAGCAATTGTGTGCGAGGCTTTTACTAAAGGCGGAAAGGGTTGTGTTGAGCTTGCAAAGGAAGTTGACAAACTTTCTTCACAAAAAAACTCGTTTAATTTTTTGTACGACCAAAACTTGCCAATAAAAGAAAAAATCCAGATTATTGCAACAAAAGTGTACGGAGCAAAAAATGTTGAGTACACTGAAGAAGCGTCAAAGCAGATTCAATTGATTGAAGATAATGGTTTGGATAAGCAGCCAATAATTATTTCTAAGACTCAAATGTCTTTATCAGATAATCCTGAGTTGTTGGGAAAGCCTAAGGATTTTACGCTTCATGTGCGTGAAGTTTTTGTTTCAAACGGAGCAGGCTTTATTGTAGCACTTTCTGGGCAACTAATTACTATGCCTGGTTTGCCTA
>CAYIJY010000150.1:0-1146 GCA_964363785.1 uncultured archaeon | reverse complement strand
CCTAAAGAGCCTAATGCCATGCAGATTGACATTGATGATAAAGGGCGCATAAAAGGCTTGTTTTAGTTAAGTTTAAATCAAGTTTTTACTCTTTATATTTAGGTGTTTTTTTGGCTGAAACTGTTACTATTTCAAAACAAGAATATAAAAACTTAAAAGAAAAAGCAAAAGCGTTTGAAAAAATAATTGATTTTGAAACTCTTTCAAAAGCAGATTTAGTTAAAATAAATCGTGCAAAAAAAACCAAACTTTTGAATGAAAAAGAGTTTTTTGTTTAAATCAAGGGTCTAATGAATGTTTGAACTTGTTTTTAGAGAATCTTTTAAAAAATCCTTCAATAAACTGGAATCTTTTATTCAAACACAAGTAAAAAAGAAAATTTTAGAGCTTAAAACAAATCAATTTCTTGGAAAAAAATTAGTTGGGCACAATTATTGGTCTATTCATATTGGTCAGTTTAGGGTTATTTATGAAATCCATTCAAATGAACAAAAAATAGAGTTAATTGAGATTTTGAAAAGAAAACATGATTATAGAGAGCTTAAAAAGATTTAATGTAAAATTTATTGTAAATTGAGGTTAGTTTACATGGACAAAGTTAGTTATCTTGACTGGAAAAAGCTTGATATTAGAACTGCTAAAATTGAGGCTGCTGAGGATTTGCCTGGCAAAGACAAATTATTCAAATTATTAGTTGATATTGGTGACGAAAAGCGTACTGTTGTTGCTGGGATAAAGAAGTTTTATTCTCGTGAAGAATTGGTCGGCAAAATGATTGTTTTTTTGTCTAATTTGGAACCCAAAAAAATTGCAGGAATTGAGTCTAATGGCATGATTTTGGCGATTTTTGATGAAAATAAGTTAAGTGTTCTGATTCCTGATAAGGAAATGAAAATTGGCCTTAGGATAGAATAAGATAGTGATTGATTGTGCTCTCGGCTACTGAAGAAAAAATTTTAAAATCAATTATTATTGCATCAGAAAATGATCCTACAAAGCCTGAGTTTCCACCAGATGATCCAAAGTTTCCTGCAACGCCAACTATTAAGATTGAAGTTCCTGGCTTTTCAAATGTTTGGCTAAAAGATGAAAGTGTTAATCCAACTGGAACGCACAAAGACAGGATGGCATGGGAAATAGTTGTAA
>CAYIJY010000149.1:0-2521 GCA_964363785.1 uncultured archaeon | reverse complement strand
TTGATGGCTGGGGTTTTTTGGATTATTGTTATGTCTCCTCGGCTTATTGTTGGCTGCATTGAATCTGAAACGACTACAACAAAAAAGCTTGTTGTGCCAAGAAAGGAAACCAAAAAAGCGCAAAGAACCAAAAAAATTGCTGCAATAATAAAAATGGTTTGCGGCAAATCAATTTTTTCAAAAACATTTTTCATTGCCACTCACTCACTCTATTGATTAGGTTTAAATAGTATTTAAGCGATTTGTTTTATTGGTTAATTTGGTTAAAAAGAAAATTTTTGTAATTGGTTTTGGAGTTTTGGTTTTATGCCTTTTTTTTGGTTTAGGGGCGCATGCATCAAGTGCATCTTTATGCAAAACAAGCATTTTTCCTGTTTTTTTCCCTGACTTTGAATCCTGTGCTGTAACAAGCGGTTTTTCTGAAGTGATAGAAGGAGGGTGTGTTTTTACTCCAAGCCAAGTGGATTTGAATGTGAATTTTAACACTTTAGTTTCCATACAATGCATAGTAGGTACTGCCATAACCTGCCCTGCTGGAACTGACTGGAATATAATGGCTGGAAACAGCGTTTATACAGGCTCTGATGTAGAGCTTTTTTGGGCTGGAGGGGACGATAACCGGCTTATTAGTTCACATGATGATTTTGACCTAAACACCTATAAAATAAGGGCAAAATTCAATTATCTGGGGGAAGACTATAATTGTCTTGCTGGCATTTCTAGCTCCGTGTTTTCCTTTGTTCAGGATGATTATTACACTTTGAGTGTGAAAACTCTTGATGAGAATGATGTTGAAGAGACTGTTTTTGTTTTAGGAGAACTCACGATTAAGGGAGAGTTTACTGTTAATCAGGCTGGGAGCAATTTGACTACTTATTTTAAGGATGCCAATGGCGACACCATTTATACACAGGATTTTTTTCCATTAGGCGGAGCAACAACTACAATTAATTATGACATTACTGGTTTGCCTGTGGGAAATTATATTGTTGGCGGTATTGTGGAAATTGGGCCAGGTGAAAGGTTTACAGCAAATAATAAGGCTGAAAAGTTTGTTTCAATAGTTGATGTAACTCAGAATGTCGGGGTGCCTGAAATAAGCCCTGTATTCGTGGTTTTAATTGGCTTTATAGTGGTTTTTTTAATAGGAAAAACACCTAAATTCACTCATTCCCGTGAAAAAGATAGTATTTAATAGTTCTTTAACGCCAATATATAGTATGAACCCAAAAAACATGACAATACTAGGGTTTTGCCTAATAGTCTTTGCTAGCTTTACAGCTGCAAGCACAAACCAGTGTAACTTTGTGTCCTTTATTGAGGAAAGGCATTTTGTTGAAGGTAACAACCCACAGCAAGTATTCTTTAGAATCCAAAATAACTCTGACTTAGACTTGTATATTGACAGTGTCGGAATTGAAAGAAATTACTTGTTTAACTCACAAGGAGTTATTGTTGATAAAAAAATTTTTGGCTTTAATTCAGGCAGAGTTGGGGCTTTTGTTTACCCAAGCCAAGTGGAAGATGATGTTACTTTTTTTGTTAATGTTTCAATGATTGGGCACTTTGAAAATGGTGAAAGGTGTTTTTTGAATAAGGACTTTATTTTTACTATAAGCCCAAAACAAAAAGAAATTCCAATTATAAGTGGCAATTTTGTCCCTTTTGACTTAAGTGAAGATGAGCCAGAGCATGTCTTTGTGCCTGTTGACTTAAGCGATGAATCAAGTAACTTGATTATAACTGGTTTTTCTTCAAAAGTTCAAGTTAGAAACAACGAAAGCCAAGTTTGGCTTGTTTTAAAGAACACTGAAAATGAGGCAAAGGATTTTTTTGTTGACATAAAGAACCTGCCACAAGGGGTCTTTTCAAGCACTGCAAATGGAACTTTGAATGCTGGCGAGTCAAGGCAAATTAATTTGCTTGTCAGCGGTGAAACCAACTTTAATGAATTCAATGGCATTTTGTTTGTTGAATCAGGAAATGTATTGACAAGGGAAATTGTTTTTGAAAAAGTTGAACAAATAAATGCTGAGCCAGAACAAAATGTTTTTGTTGTTGGCTTTAGTGTTCTTTCAAGAAACACTGTTTGGATAGTGGCCGTGCTGCTTGCTTTGATTTTGGCTATTCTTATTTTACTGCCAAGAAATGATTTTGACAAAAAGCAAGTCTGGGTTAATTGGGCCAACTAATTTTACGCTTCTTAAAAAAAAGGAGAACTCTCGCGAGGTGAAAAGAAAGCATGAAAAAAACTACAAAGAAATCCAAGAAAGTCAAAACTTCAAAGTTTAGCTTGAAAGGATTTTTCAACAAAATAGCAAAGGCTTTCATCAAGGCTTAATTAAAGCCTTGATTAATTTCTTTTTTTACACAGACTAATTAAATCCCCTACTAATGTTTCTGATACTATAACCTTTTTCCTCATGGCGCTCTATTTCATATTTTAATACGCCATAACCAGGAAGCTTAAACTCACATTCGATTAAAAAACCAGCATCAGAAGCAGCACCAAAATAATCTT
>CAYIJY010000148.1:0-2524 GCA_964363785.1 uncultured archaeon | reverse complement strand
TTTGGCTAATTGTGTTGAGTGCAAAAACAAGGAAAGTATTTCAGGACAATTGCTTTTAGGTAACAACATTGAGAGGGTTGACTTAGTTGATGCTACTTTTGATGATGGGGGCTATATGAAGGTGAATGGAAATTATGTCGGGATTCCTGAACTTGGGCCACCTCCTTCAAATGAATCTACTTCACAGACTTTGGGCTCACAAAATACTCCTTTGGTTGTTTTGCCAACTGGCTTACAGGGTTTGCCTGGTGGCCTTGGAGCACCATTTGGTGGCGGGAATAATTTATTTGCAAAAATTACTTCTATTATTAGTGGTCTTGGCGGTGCAGGCAATACTGCTCCAAAGGACAGTTGTGGCGGCCATTTAGTTGAATCAAGTAATTGTGGGCAGCTTTTTGATGGAAATATTTCTCAGGGGGAAGTTGATTTTGAGTTTGCGGCAATCATGTGCACTGAAATTGACACGCCAAAAAACTTTACGAATTATTTTGTTCCAATCAATAATTCAGTTGAATTACTTGCATGCAATAAGGAAGGAGATGGTGGTGCACAGCTTGAGTTTGAAGTAATTGATTCAGTTGACCTGACTCACTCTAAACAATATGGTTTTGTTCCTGAAAAGGATGTTGATAAAGAACTTGATGCGTTGAATAGCTTTAATGCAAATATTGCGAAATACTTGTTAAGTGGCCCGTCTTATGCAAGTTACACTTCAAGTTTTTCTACAAATAACCCGCAAGTCGAGGCATTTTTTGACGGAAAAAAAATCAAGAGTGCATTTATTGGAAATGAGTCATTTGTACAGCAAAATGATTTTCAGATAATAAACACTTCACTTGAGGGCGAGGAATTTGCTTTGCTTGAATATGAAGCATTTTCAGGAGGCAAACCAAATCCTTTGCTTGACCTTGTTTTATTAGTTGACTCATCGACAAGCTTTAAGGCAGAGTCAATTTCTTTTTGTGAAAAAAAATCAAAGCTTGAACAAGAGCTTTCCAGCCGCAGAGTGAATGTTTCTGTAAAGGCATTTGCAATTGGGCAAACAATTGATTTGCCATGCTTTGATGGGGTTGCCACTTGGGGTGATTCAATAGAGCCAAATGAAAATAATGTTTTGAGCCAAGCATGGGGCCCGTCATTGCAGGATATTATCCGGACTAATCCTTGGAGGCAGGACACTGCAAAGTTTGTAATTGTTTTTACTGACACTACAATGGATGGCTTTGGGGCAGAATCTGATTTGATTGAGTTTACTGACGAAGAGGAAGACACGCAGTCAATTGATGTTTTGGGTGAGGCTCCTCTTGCTCCAATTGCATTGGAAAGCATTGCAACTAACACAATTAACTCTGTCAACGACAACAACGTGTTTGTTGGTTTTGTTTTTGGCACTCCAATTGAAAACCAGTCTATGTTTTCAGAATTTGATCAAGTATTGAATGCGACAAAGGGTTTTGTAAAGTCTTACCAGCCAATTGGTGATGAAAAACTCTTGGCTGACTTTATAATTAAAAGTGCATTTGAAGTAAAGAAAGAGCAATTCCATGTCAGGTTAATTGGCGGGAGTGCCCAATTATGCAGTGGGCCAAATAATGAACTTGGAAAAACCGGTTCAAATGCCTTGCCAAATGTTTTAATGGCTTGGGATTGGACTGACATTTCTGAATCAACCTGTGACCAGACCGGATCAAGGAACTATGTTTATTGTGATGCTGCACAGTTTTCAAAAGAATTAGTCAAAAAACTTGTACGCATAAAAGGGCTTGCATCATCAGGTGAGTTTGCGGAAATAAATTCTTTGGCTACGTTTAATTCATTTTTGTTAAAGGATTCTTTTTCAAATGAATTCTTGTCTGACTTTGATGAGTTTGTCAAGACAAAAGAATTTTTGCCATCAAATGAATACACTCAAGATTGGTCAAAGTATTTTTCTAACCCAAGCAAGTTCAGCGTTTTTGTCGGTGAAACAGGTTCACCTTCATTGCCATCCACTGGTCTTTATCAGGTAAACATTAGGTTTGTATTTGATGAAGGCAATACTTGGGTATTTTTTGGTTCAGATAATCAGCCGACTGCAAGAATTGAAGTCAAATTAAAGCTGCTTGAAGAATTAAAGTCAACCAATCCATTGTATAGTTTGCCATTTGATGGAATGGTTGGTTTGCAGGGTGACCAATTAAATCGCCTTGGTTATGGTGTTGGTTATGGTGGGGACTTTTTGGAGCTTTTGCCGCAGACAACTTCAAGCCTTGGATTAAAAACATATGATTCAACTGGTTTGCCTCTTGCAAACATTAGTGTGAATAACTTTGATTCGTTTGATTACTTAAACAAAGAAAACCCAGGTGTGTTGTTGTCAATCCAAAAGTCAGGGTCTGATTACTTGTTGAATTATGCGCCAAGTTACGCAACGCCTGTACTCATGGAAGCAATTTCAAGTAATGGCAAGGCAAGTGCATTTTATGAGGTAAAAAATAATTTGCAAAACTTTTTCAATACTGCACAAAATGGTGCTCGGCGCTGA
>CAYIJY010000147.1:0-2524 GCA_964363785.1 uncultured archaeon | reverse complement strand
TTTTTTTATCTTCAAGCATTTTATGCGCATTTACAAACACTATCTGGCTTAATTGACTGGTTTTTCCAGCGTACCCCTCCATGAACGGGTATGTTTTTTCATTAGCACAGTTAAGTAATGTTATTTCTTGGTTTAGTTCACCAAGTAGTTTTAGCTTGTATTTTGAGTCTATTCCTGCTGCAAGTTCAAAGTTTTTTTCATTTGCATCGGAGTATATTTGTGCAAAGTACTTTGCAAACTCAAGTGATTTTTCTTTTTGGCTTTGCTTTAGTTCAAGTTCGCTTGTGTTTGACAAGTCAATGCTAACAATCGGTTTGTATTTTTGTTTGTTTGTATAAAGCAAGTTTAGTTGTTCGAATGCGTTTTTTGCCGCTCTTATTGTGTTATTTTTTGTTTTTTTTTCAAGGGCTTTTGCAAAAAAAATGTTTATGCTATAAATGGCCGGGTTTAAGTGTGAGGCTTGTTTTTTCTTTATGAATTCATCCTGTATGTGTATGAGTGCTTGCCAGGTTTTGCCTTTCAATTGTTGTGGTTCAATGCAGTTGCAGATTGGAAAGCTTGAGTATGCTTGTGGGGCTTCGAGTAAAATTTTTTCTTTAAAGTGCAGTTCTTTTGCTTTTGCCGGAATTTTTTTTAGCCAATTGTATTGTCGCTGTATTTCGTGGTCAAAGTTTTGTTTTTGGGTTTCTTCAACGTCAAATACTGGGAGGCCGATTCTTGCGTACTGGTAATATGTTTTTACTTGGCCGTATTCAAGGAGTTTTACTGCAACCATGTCTCTTATCATTGCGGTTGTGAGTGTTGTTAGGTTCAGGTCTTTTAGTTTGTCTTCTACTTCTGAACTGATTTTTTCTGCAAGAGCGCGTGAAACTTGTGTTTCTTTTAAGAGTGATTTTGTTATGTTGCCTCTGTCAAATGCCTCTAGTTTTTCTTTTGAGGTGAATACTTTCATTTTTTGGAATGATAAAAAGACCTGTGCTGCTTTTGGGTTGTATTCGTTTAGCATGTTTAGGGCTGTTTTTTTGAGGGTTTTTGATGGTTCTTGCAGTTCTTCTAGTTTTTGGATTATTTTTAGGAGGTCCCATTTGGTTGCGCCTGCTTTTTCGAATTCTTTTGCAATTTTTTCAATTGTTTCTTTGACTGGCTTTTTCTCCTCCATAAATTAATTGATTCAAAAAACTAATTAAAAACCAAAACACAATTTTTTTTAATTTGGAAAGCAAACTTTTTATTTGTTGCGTGTTTGATTAATTAAAGGGGGTTTTTTTCTTTGTCGATGCAGCTTGATAAAATTGATTTTAAGATTATTCAGCATTTGCTTGTGGATGGAAGGGCTTCTTTTAGTGCCATTGCAAAGGATGTGAGCCTTACGGATGTTGCTATCAAAAAGCGTTTTGAGCGCCTTAAGCGCAAAGGTGTTATTGATTATATTTCAGCTAACCTTAATTTGAAAATAATGGGTTATGAAAACCCGATTTTTGTTCAGATTCGTTCTGAAATTTCAAAGAACAAGGATTTGATTAAACGTTTAAAAGAGTTTGATTCTGTTATTGAACTTCACCAAGTTTTGGGGGAGTATAATCTTTTGGCTAAGCTTGTAGTGCCAAATCTTGAAGTTGCTGAAAAATTCATTGAATCCTTAGGCTCACTTGATGGTGTTTTGGACATAAAGACTTCTTTGATTTTATCTGAATTAAAAAAAACAAATGCTTTGCCTCTTTTTTCACTGCAAAAAAAACTATGAAAGCATACGTCAATTGACGAATAGCTTTTTATTGTTTTTGGGGCTAATTCTTTCTTTATGCGTTTGTCTTCTCGGGCCCAGATTTCTGTCGAGCTAATAATTGTCTTTGCGGCAATAGTTGCAATAGTAATGATTTTGGTTGCACAGCTGCAAAAAACAACAGAAAAAGGAACAAAGGTCATTGAAGACAAATCTGAAGATATTTTTAAGGAGATAGAAAAAATTGGCTAAAAAGTTTTTTGCCCAGTTAAGCCTGGAATTTCTTTTGCTTCTTTGCCTTTCCCTGTCCTTGTCGCTTGTTTTTTTTGTTGCATTAAAGCACTTATTTTTTACTGGTCTTTTTGCACTTGACGTACAAAATGCAAGTGCTTTTCTTTTGGAAACAGAAAAAAAATCCGAAACACTTTCTCTTTTTGGTGAAGGCTCTTTTGAAAGTTTAAGTGCAAATTTTTTTACGCAATGGGAACTTTATTCAAAGGATGATTATTTGTTTTTGGAAGTTACAAGTAAAGACTTGAATTTGTCAAAAAAACTTTTAGTTTTTCCTTCTGTGAAAATAATTTCGCCTGTTTTGTCAAAGAAAAAAAAATTGAGTATTTTAATTGAGCGAAATGAAGATTTTATTTTAATTAAAGACAACTAGCCTGATTTTTATCATTGAAGAATTATTGTCAAAATACTTTATTTCTTCTGAAAACTTTTTTTTATTTGGTTGGTTTTTTTGTATTTGAATTTTTTTGTTGTTAATTTCTATTTCTCCATTTTTTCCTTGAAACAAAA
>CAYIJY010000146.1:1563-2546 GCA_964363785.1 uncultured archaeon | reverse complement strand
AGAGCATTATGGCAAGCACAAGGAAAGGAGTTTTTTTAAGGACTTAATTAAATACATGAGTTCCATTCCGTCTGTGCTTGTTGTGCTTGAAGGCCAAGAGGCTGTTGAAGTTGTAAGACAAATGACTGGACATACTGTTGGAAGAAAGGCTGATCCTGGAACCATCAGGGGCGACTTGTCCATGAGCGTTCAGCTAAACATTATTCATGCATCAGACACAAGTGAAGAGGCAGAAAAAGAAGTTGCTCGCTTTTTTTCAAAAGACGAATTGATGCATTACGACAAACTTGACTTTGACTGGGTTTATTCAAACGAAGAAAAAAAGTGAGTCAAGTTGTCAGATGTTTTTCTCAAAAAACTGCACGAAAGCGTAAAGACCCCCATCTTGGAACACGAGGGCGATGCTGGCTTTGACTTGTATGCATTTGAGGATGTTACGCTTAAGCCGTTTGAGAGAAAACTTATTGCAACCGGATTAATGATTGCTTTGCCTCAAAACATGGAGGCGCAAGTCAGGCCAAAATCTGGCTTGGCTTTAAATCACGGTGTGACTTTGTTAAACACTCCAGGTACAATTGACAGTTCTTACCGCGGAGAAATAAAAGTCCTCATGATTAATTTGGGTGACAAAAAATTTGTTGTCAAAAAAAACACTAAGATTGCGCAAATTGTTTTTAATGAAATTAAAAGGCCAAAAATTATTGAAGTAAAAGAACTTGATGACACTTCCCGCGGAACTGGCGGATTTGGTTCTACGGGCTTAGAGTGAATTTTTGTATGATAAGAAAACCAATTATTGTTGTAATGGGGCACATTGATGCAGGAAAAACAAAACTGCTTGATTCAATTAGAGGCACGGCTATTGTAGAAAAAGAAGCAGGTTTTATTACACAGCACATTGGTGCAACTGAAGTTCCTATTTCGGTTGTTAGAAAAATTGCAGGAAAACTTTTAGACAAATACAAATTTAACATTACTATTCC
>CAYIJY010000146.1:0-1553 GCA_964363785.1 uncultured archaeon | reverse complement strand
ACTCCGGGCCATGCAGCATTTACTAATTTAAGAAAGCGCGGCGGAAGCATTGCTGACTTGGCTATTTTGGTTGTAAATATTGAGAAGGGCCTTGAAAGGCAGACTATTGAGGCAATTGAGATTTTGAAAAGTTATAAGACTCCGTTTATTGTTGTTGCAAATAAAGTTGACTTAATTAGAGGCTGGCAGGTAACAAAGGGTTCAATTAGTGAGTCAATGGAAAAACAAAGTGAAAGTGTTTTGCTTGAACTTGATAAAAAAATTTATGAGTTGGTTGGCCAATTGCACAGTCACGGATTTGTTTCTGAGCGTTTTGACAGAATAAAAGATTTCACTAAAGAAGTTTCTATTATTCCTGCGGGTGCAAAAAACCTTGAAGGTATTGCTGAGGTCTTATTGTTTTTGGCTGGATTAAGCCAAAGGTATTTGGGTGCAAAGCTTGATATTCCGCAAACAGAATCAGCAAAAGGAACTGTGCTTGAAGTCAAGGAAGAAAAGGGAATTGGAAAAACAATTGATGTTATTTTGTACGAAGGGAGACTTAGTGTTGGTGATGAAATTGTTGATGGCGGAAAAAGTGGTGTGGTTATAGCCAAAGTCCGTGCTTTGCTTGAACCAAAGCAGCCTGAAGAAATGGCTAACCAAAAAGACGCGTTTAAGAATGTAAAGGAAGTTTTTGCTGCATGCGGAGTAAAGATTGTTGCACCAGGACTTGATGATGTGATTTCTGGCTCTCCAATCAAAGTGAATGTTGGTAATGCAAAAAAAGAAGTCATGGATGAATTGAACAAAGTAAGGGTTGATTCTGATGCAATTGGTGTTACTGTACGCGCTGACACACTTGGTTCACTTGAGGCTTTGACAATGCTTTTAAGTGAAATGAAAGTCAAGACAAGAAAGGCTGATGTTGGAGCAGTCTCTAAAAGGGATTTACTTGAGGCGCATGCTGTTTCTCAAAAAGATTTTTTTAATGGAGTAATTTTTGCATTTAATGTTGACACTGGGCTTGGAGTTAAGGAAGAGGCCGAAAAAGAAAATGTAAAGATTTTTTCAGGAAATGTTATTTACAAGTTACTTGAAAATTATTCTGCTTGGGTCAAGGAAGAAACTGAAAAACAAAAGAAAGCAAAGCTTGAGGCAGCTGTCATGCCATTTAGAATCAGGGTTTTGGACAATCATGTGTTTCGTGCTTCAAAACCTGCGGTTGTTGGGGTTCGTGTTGAAATCGGGAAGTTAAAAAGCGGTATTGACGTTACATTAAAAGGCGAAGTTGTAGGACGGGTTAAAGAAATCCAGTTGAACGGAAAAAGCGTTTCGTCAGCAAAAAGAGGCGAAGAAGTTGCTGTTTCCATTGAGGGGGCAGTTGTCGGAAAGGACTTTGACGAAGGCGACGAATTACATTCATTTCTCACTAACAAGCAAATTGAGTTGCTTGAGGGAATAAAGGATTCTCTTAGTGATGATGAAGTTGAATTGATTGAAGAAATCAAGGAATTTCAAAAAGCAAAAGCACATGCTTGAAAAACAAAAGGGGTGATGTTTGATGAAGCTTG
>CAYIJY010000145.1:0-2559 GCA_964363785.1 uncultured archaeon | reverse complement strand
AAGCTAAAGGGCATTTGCTCTTCTAGCTTTTCTTTTTCTTTTTTTTATTTTAAAACGAATTTTTAATTCGTATTTTCACTTGCGATTATCCTGTTTATGGTTTCTATTAAATCCTCAAATTTTTGTTTTTTTAAACGTCCTATTTTCTTTACAATTAGTTGTCCGTCAATTTTTAGTATATTTTCTGTCTTTATGCAGCATTTTGAAAATAATTTTCCTTCTTCCAAATCAGAATTTGAAATCAGTAAGGAGTACTTTCCTCTTGTTATGTTTGAAGTTATGCCAGCAACAAGAAAATCATCCGAGTAATCATTAAACAAAGAATTACTTATCACTACAACCGGTCTGACTTTTCTGCCGGATTGGTCAGAAAATGGAAATGGAACAAGCAAAATATCCTTTTGCTTTATTACAGGTATTTTGTCCACTCTTTTTCATCCTTTTTATTTGCCCAAATTTTTTCCATAGATTTTTCTGCAACTGCAAGCCAGCCAATGCTTTCTTTTTTTTCTTTTTCTAGCTTTTGCATTATCAAATTTCTAATGAACTCAGATTTGGAGGGAAAATTCTTGTTCTTTACAAATGCATCAAGTTCTTTTGATTCTTCGTCGTGGAGCTTTATAGTAATCGTCTTCATAGTAATCCTTTGGGATTACCAATTTAAATAGTTTCCACTTTTAGCTCTTCTAAACTATTTGGGCTTTCTTTTTCAAGTTAACAATAACTTTCCAAAGAATGATTCCAGCATTGCTCTGACTATAAAAAAAAGACTAAATGCAATCAGTAAAATGATAGGCAAATACTTTGCACCTGCTTTTTCTTTGCCCCCATTGATTACTCCAATGGTTGCAGAAGCAAAAAGACTAGTTAAAAACAAGCTAACCATTGCAAAAAATAACACAAACTCAAACGTAATGCTTGGGCCACCCTGTGAAAAGCCCTGCACAATTGGGTTAGATGACTGGAAGGTAGATGAAGAAGCCGGTGCTGAAATGCTTTCTGCCTGAGTAGTCAAAATCTGCACAATAAACGTACTCACGCCAAACAAAACCGGTGCACCAAAGGCTGATGCAAAAAAAATCAACAAAACATACATGGATATGTTTGCAGAAATCTCCTGCTTAATAGAATCCTGCTCCCTGATGTCATCAGCCAATTCAATCAAGAGATCCCCAATCTCCCCACCGCGCTCAATCCCTTCTGCAATAAGCCAGATAGTTGATTCCAAAAGCCTTGACTTAATTTTTTTTGGAATGCCATAAAGGGCTTCCTGTACTGTTATGCCGCCGACAATTTTTGCAGCAGCCCTCCTTAACTCAACTTCAAGTGGACCAAATTCTTCACGAGCAGACACAAGCAAAGCTCTCTCCGTAGTAATTCCTGCTTTGACGTTTGACGCAACCAATTGCAGTGCGTCTGGCAAAATTTTTTCAACAAACTTTCCCTTTGACTCTGCCGCCAAGTTAAGCCACAAATAAGTGCCAACAATAAACAAAGCATAAAAGAAAAAAAATCCGGCAAAAAAATTTATTTCAAAAAAAAGAAACAAGTTTGCAGCAAAACCAATGCTTAAAGCCAAGCCAAACAAAAAAAGAAACCCGACAAAAGAGCCTTCCGGAACATTAATGTCCAAATACTCCATTTCTTTTTTGAACAAATTAACTATTTTTTTTGGAATAAGCCTTCCAATTGTGGAGTAAATATTTGTATTCATGCCGTTTATTCCTCCAGCAAGGTCGGCCTGTTTGTTTTAAGCATTCCCAAAAACATGAACTGCCCTATCAACAAAAACACTAAAAGGCCCCAAAACATCCATTCCTGTATTTTTATCTGTGGAAAAGACGCCAAAATAATCAAAAAAGTAAGTCCAAGTGCAGGAACAATTACCCCAAGCATCATGTAAACAAGCGACAAAAGCTTTAGCGAAGACCCATATTTTCTAACCTGGTTTCTTTGTTCTTTTGAAAGAGTGTCAACAAGGCTCCTTAAAACAGTTGAAACATCCGCTCCAGCCTTTAAACCATTAACTAACTGCCAAAGTGTCCTTCGGAAAAAAAATGACGGGTTATAAGTTGCAATTTCTTCAATTGCATCCTCTTGTATACGCCCTGTTTCAATTTCGTTTATTGCACGCTTGAATTCCTTGCTTACTCCACCAAAGTCACCAAAAGCAATCAATCTGAGTGACTCAAACAAAGTGACTCCTGATTTTATTTCAACCAAAAGAGTCCTTAATGCAAAAATAAGGTTTCTTTCAATGTCCCTTTCTTTTTTCTTTACTTTTATTTTCGGGTAAACAGTCAATTGCACTGCAACAAGTAAACCAAAAACAGCACCTAAAGTCAATGCCGGTAAAATAGGATTATCTATTTTAAAGCGCACTGCAAACACAAAAGAAATTATTGACATCACAACAAAATAAAAAGAAAAAAGAATAGCAATAACTGCACCGTATTCTTCGGTAGTCAAATTAATTTCAGCATACCTTAAATCAAGCTTTAAGTAAGGAACTAAGCGACAAATCTTTGAACCAATTCAACAGAATATGAATGAAAGGAA
>CAYIJY010000144.1:0-2587 GCA_964363785.1 uncultured archaeon | reverse complement strand
GATAATAATTGCAATTTTTACCATTGCACCATTAAAGAAACTCGCCCCCACAGGGCAAGCAGTAAAAAGTGCAAATCTGTAAACTGACGGAACAATGCTGGACAGTTGTTTTAAACGTTGCTCCCTTCAAATTGCTAAAATTGGCCTAATGTGGTTTGTTTTTCAGAAAAGTTACGTTTAAAAGAAGCGGCTTGGCATATTAATATATTGTCTCCCCGGATTTGCTTTGGCAACGCCGGGCTACATTTTTATTGCGTTAAAAAGTTGAATTGGTGTATTTTATGGAAAAGAAAAGAGTGAAGGTAAGGATTTGGAAGGAAGGAAAAACCGTCTTGGTTAGAAGTGACGAATTTCATATCAATACTCATGGAAAAAATTTGGATGATGCGCTAAAAAATTTTGAAGAAGCTTATTTTTCGGTTATCGAGCAAGGCAATCAAGGACGCCAAAAAACATTGCAAAATGCTATGTTGGTTATTGAATATCCCATAAAATCAAACGAATCTAAACAACCAACCTATCTTGCAGAATTAAAAAACCAAAGAAAAATTGAAGAGCAGGTGTTTTTGGAAAAAGCCGGCGGTGATGAAGAAAAGGCTTTTTCTTTGTGGCTTAAAGAAGTGGAAAAAACTGCTGAAAAACACGAGACCCCAAAGTGGTTGGAAAATGCAAAACGCCCTTTGTGATACTTCTGTTTTCTTGCCTCTTTGGACTTCATTGCCAACGCCTGAGCAAGAAATTTTTTCCAACCAGTTTTTTCAGAAAGGAATTGATTGTGTTTATTTTTTGAATGTGTGCGAGGCAACGCGTTCTGAAATAATCAATAAATACGCTTTTTTGCATGAAAATTATTTGGGCAAACTCAAAGAGTTTGCTGATTTGAAAAAATTAATCGAATTTGAAAACCCTTCAGAGCAGGATAAAAAAGAAACCCTTAACTTATTGAGAAAGGCGAGAAATTCTGGATATCAGTTGAGTTTTGTTGACTCACTGCTTCTTTATACTGCAAAAAAGAAGAAGTTGCTGCTCTTAAGCTGGGACAACGCTCTGGTGGAATTTGCTCAACAAGAAGGCGTTGATGCAAGAACACCATCAGACCTGGAATAATTTCAAGACTTGTATGCCAACGTATCACTCTGCCTTTAATCCTTCCTTGAATTTTTCGAACGTCTTGCTTTTTGATTTCGGTTCCATGTTTTGTATGTAGATATGGAGTAGTGCTGATTGTATTTTTTGGTAACGTTTGTGTGCAATAATGAAATTGGCTGTTATTCTATCTCCCTTTGCATCGTTTCCAAAGTTTATTTTTGAGTCATCAACGTCGATTGTTTTTGCAAGGTCAATAAGCAATTGCCTAATGGAAGTTTGTGGTAAATTTTTCTTTAATGATAAAAGGGCTTCTTCCAAGTATTTTGGCAGGCCGTATTGTATTAGCTTTGTTTTTGTGAACCAGATGTCGTTTGCATTGAACTCTTTTTTCAGTATTTCGTCGTAAAACAAGTTGGCAAGCCCTTCGTAGTTTGCGGAGTAAAAGTATTTTTTTTCCTCTGAATGCTTTGTTACAAGGCCTTTATCGGTCAGCCTGTTTAGTTGTTCTACGAGGGTGGTTCTTTTTTTGTTAAGGGCCTTGGAAAGTGCATCTATGCCTATTTTTGGGTTAACGGCCACGTGCAGCAGTAATTCGCAATACTGTTTTGAATCAAGCATATCTGCGGGTTTTGGCATAGGTGAATAGTTATAGCCAAGTATTTAAAAATATATGTCGGTTTAACAACAAGGTAAAACGTCACATTTAAATACTTTAAAGTATGTTATTTTATTAATTTTTAAAACGACAGGTGGTGTTTTTGAAGCTCATGCTATCCTTGCCCAAAGAAATAGTTGAAAGAATCAGAAAAGAAGCCCAGCAAACCTACAGGCCGGTTTCAAAGTTCGTGCAAATGGTTTTGGAAGAAAAATTCTCAAAACAGGAAAACAGTTGATTTGCCATGAAAAAAGAGTTTTTTGAAGAAGTTCTTCGCAGAAATGGCTTGGAAGAACCCAGCCTAAAGAAAGTGTTGGGTGAAATTGGGGTGAAAATCCAGGAATAAAATAAATGCCCCTTTCGGGGCAGGTGTGCAAAAATGAATACTGTTTTACAACTTAAAAGCGCAATAGCAACCAAAACATTCGCTCTTTTTTGCAATCGCTGCAACAAATTTTGGCCCTGTAAAAATTCAGCGGATTGCTCTGATTTTACCCAATATGTGCAGGTGAGAGAATGAGCTTTTTTGTTTTATTGAAAGATTACAAAAATTACAATAGCGGGCAAATAGTTTGTGCATCCAATGAAGGTGAAAAAACTTTTTTGGAAAATTCTGAAAATGCAAGGTCTGCGGATACACGTGAGACATTTTTTGCATTAAACGATATTGTTGGAACTGCTTGGCCTGAAAACGTATTTTCTTTTTGGGAACACGAGTGCAATAAATGTAACAAAACTTTTTTGTCTGGTTTTGCGGATGAAAAACCAACTGCTTGCGACTGCAAGAACACAAAGGTTGTAACCACTTTAATGAAAATGCCTGTTCCACAAATTGAGAACAGG
>CAYIJY010000143.1:0-2600 GCA_964363785.1 uncultured archaeon | reverse complement strand
GGCGAAATAGTTGTTTACGACGATAAAGGAAATCCTTCATTTGACTTACTTCACAATCACCAAGAAAGTGACATGAATGCAACATACGTGGCTTTTGATATTTTATACTACAATGGAGATCCTCTTCTTAGTTTGCCTTTGTATGCAAGAAAGAAAATTCTTGATAAAGTAGTCAAAGAAAATGACCAATTACAAATTTCTTTTTACACTAAAAAAGGAAGAGAACTCTGGAACACAATCAAAAAAAAATCCATTGAAGGAATAATTGCAAAAAAAGATGACAGTTCATACGAAATGGGTGAACGCTCAAGTGCGTGGCAAAAAATAAAATTCACTCACGACCTTGATTGTGTAATTTTAGGTTACACTGCAGAAAAACGCCAATTAAGCAGTTTAGCGCTTGGCTTGTATGATGATGGCAAACTAGTTTTTGCAGGAAAAGTCGGAACAGGATTTGACGAACAAACAATGGATGAACTAAAAACTAAACTTGATGAAATTAAAGTAGATAAACCAATTGTTGAAACCGAAGACGGAGTAATTCCAGTAATGCCTGTGCTTGTTGCACAAGTCAATTATTTTGAAGTGACAAAAGCAGGAAAATTACGTGCACCTGTTTTCATAAGATTACGAGAAGACAAAGAGCCTTTAGAGTGCGTGATTCCCAAAGTCTAAAACCAAAAAAAATTTTCACTTTCGTGGTACCGGCTGTAGCATTCCAACTCTGTTGCCTTCATTGTCCATAAATGAAACTTACTTTCCTTTTGCAATTTCTTTTAATTTAGCCATATCTAGTCTTTTCATTTCCAGTAAAGCTTTCATTGTTCTTTTCTTTTTTTCTGGAGACAAAGACTTCATCATTTTGTCAAAATCTTTTGGATTAAGTTGCCATGATACGCCAAATTTGTCTTTTAACCAACCACAAACTTCAGCATTAGGGTCAGAAGATAGTTTGGCATAATAATAATTCATTTCTTTTTGGTCTTTGCAGGGAATCATCATTGACACTGCTTCATTGATTTTAAAGTATGGGCCGCCATTAAGCGCCATGAATTCATTACCATTCAACTCAAAAGTAACAGTCATTACACTTCCAACTGGCTTATTTGACGGAGTGTCAACCACATACTTTTCAACTTGCTTTATTTTTGAATTTGGAAAAACAGAAACATAAAACTTTGCCGCTGCTTCTGCTTCGCCGTCAAACCAAAGACAAGGCGTTATTTTGATTTTACTCATAAAAAAAATCAACCCCCTAAACAAAATTATATTTAAAGAAATAATTATTTTATTAGATTGTCCGGCAAATAGGACAACCAAGTTTATAATTTTACAAGTGCTTTAAATCCACCGTAAGCAACTTTTTTCATGTCAAAAGGCATTTCAGTTTTCTTGTGCTTAGGGTCATTATAATACTCGCTCATCTCTTTCATTACTTTTTTATTCACAGAATCCCTATGAGATTTTGACTTGAAAACTATGAATGAAAAAAAAGCAGTTTCATTCTTTTTTAACTTCATGACTTGAGGAAAAGTCAATGTTTTCATTTCAGCAGGCCCTTTTGGATTCAAGTCATCACCAACACACTCAAAGTACTGCAGTGCACCGTGTTTTTTCCAACTTTTACCAGCTTCACTTGCCATTTTTTCATAAGCCTTTACTTTATTTTTTTGAACTACCATAACAAATCCATCAACATACATAAATTTTCCCTCCACTATGTATAGTTTCTTAACGTTCTTATTTTATTTTTAATAAGCTAGTTAATGTAATTGTAATTTAAACAATTAATGCTTTTAATCTGCAGTTATGCTTGAATTTTTTTTCTTGGCTTTATTTTTAGGTTTAAAGCACAGTTTTGATGCTGACCACATAATTGCCACGTCAAACTTTTTTTTGGATTCAGATTCACTTCTAAAAAGCATAAAAATGGCTTTTAGCTGGGCAATAGGCCACATGATTGCGGCAATAATAATTACTATATTTCTTTTTTCTTTTAAAGAAACATTTTTCTCTTTAATTTTTGAAAAACTCGAGCTATTGGTTGCTGTAATGCTTATCCTGATTGGCATTTTAAGCATTTACAAATCCAATGTATTCCACTTTCATCTGCATGCGCATAACGGCTTAACCCACTCGCACTTTCACTTGCACTTAAAAAAAGAGGAAAATAATCATTTTCACAAGCACATTTTTGGCGTTGGAATAATCCATGGCCTTGCAAGCAACGACGAACTATTGCTTTTGCTAACCGTTACCTTAGGTTTGTCAAGCCTTTTTGACATGGTTTTTGGGGTAATAATTTTTTCTTTTGGCGTTGTCCTTGGAATGATTGCGTTTTCAGCATTCTTCACTTACAATACCCTAAAAATAGACAGTGAGAAATTAATGCAGATTATTAATTTTGGAGTGGGTTCAATAAGCATACTTTATGGTTCTTTTATGCTGACTTCATTGATTTTTCCTTAATTGTCCAAACTTTTCAGGTTTTGCAGGGCAAATAGTTTTTTATTACAGAGACAATACATAATTATGCCTGAAAAAAAACTTGCAGTTGGGTTTTTCTCTTTTACAGCCGATGAAGGCTGCATGATTGAATT
>CAYIJY010000142.1:0-2705 GCA_964363785.1 uncultured archaeon | reverse complement strand
CTTAACCAGTAATCAAAACCTTCATCTAAGACTTTTTTTTTAAAAAAATTTCTTTCGCGTGCAAGCATTTTTCGCACATTTGAATCATGAGGAGTTTTAAGGTATTTTGTGTTTTGTAAATTGAATTTTTCCCTAAGGTCTTTTCCTTGCGGACTGTTATCTAAAACAAGTATTTGTTTTGGTGAATAAGTCAGGCTTTTTAGCCCTTTGACGTAGTCTGGAATGCAGTAGTCCTTTAGGGATGTAATTGGTGAGCCGACAAGGATTTTTGGAGTGTTCATTTGCAACAACAGGTTTATTCTAAAAATATTAAGGCAAACATCATTACGATTCCTGCGATAAATGAAATTACTTGTGCAAGCGAGCTGAGTATTTTTGTTTCATTGTGCAGTTCCGGAATAAGGTCTGAGCCTGCAATGTAAATAAATCCGCCGGCAGTAAATGCAATTAACAGTACTTCAAAATCATGGATTATTGTGCTTAGGTAGACTGCTGCAATTACTCCTAAAAAAGCTGTTATTGCGGATAAAAAATTGAAAAACAATGCCTTTTTTTTTGTAAAACCACTTTGAAGCAGCACCCCAAAGTCGCCTATTTCTTGGGGTATTTCGTGAAGGATTACTGCAATTGTTGTAGCCACTCCAAGTGAGGTGTCTACAAGGTAGCTTCCTGCAATTAGTGTTCCGTCAATAAAATTATGCAGTCCGTCCCCAAAAAGGTTCATATAACCAAAGGTCTTGATTTCGTGCTGATGGTCAATTGTGTGGTGATGATGCCACTTGATTAGTTTTTCCATGGCAAAAAAAAGCACTATTCCGGAAAGGATGGTTAAGGATATTTCAGGAGTGAAACCATTTACTTCAACAGCTTCAGGCAAAAGGTGGATAAACGCATCTCCAAATAAGGCGCCTGCAGAAAAACTGACTAAAAACATCAAGATTTTTTTTAAAAATGCGTCCTTTAAACCCAAAAAAAATACGCTTGCAAAAGAAACTATGCTTACAATAAAGACGCTTGCAACAATCAGTACTATTTCTGTCAAAAAAAATCCACTTATTAAAAATTGTTGATAGTAAATTAAAAATCTTCCTTAAAGGGTTAATTTTCTTTTTAAATTACCTTTTGAAGTAAAAAATAGTTAAATGAATGGACGTTTTTTAGAAATAGATATTTTTCGAGGCCTTGCTGTAATAATGATGATTTTTTTTCATTTTTTGTGGGACTTAAATTATTTTGGTTTTACAAGTTTTAGTTTATACACTGATGGTTTTGGGTTGTTTCAAAATGCAACTGCAGGTCTTTTTCTTTTTCTTGTTGGCATTACAACTGCAATCAGTTTTTCTAAATACGGTAAAAATTTTTTTGAAAAGTCTTTAAGGAGAAGCACAAGGATTTTTTTGTATGCGCTTTTGGTGACTTTGTTTACTTTTATTTTTTTTAGAGAACAGTTTGTTTTTTTTGGTGTGCTTCACTTGATTGCAACCGCAAGTTTGCTTTCCATTCCTTTGGCTGGAAAAAAAATTGAGAATATATTACTTGGCGGGTTTTTTATTTTGACGCCAATTTTTTTTGACTTGCGTTCAATTGGAATTGTAAAGCTTGCTTGGCTTGGTTTTTCTGCACCTTTGCCTACGCTTGATTTTTTTCCTGTGTTTCCTTGGTTTGGATTGATTTTGCTTGGGATTGCTTTTGGGAATTATTTTTACGTAAAAAAAGAACCAAAAGAGAAAACCCAAAATGAACTCACGAAAATACTGGTTTTTTTTGGAAGGAATTCATTATTCATTTACTTTATACACCAACCGATTCTTTTTGCGTTGATTTTTTTGTTTTCAATAATAATTTAAACAAGTTTAACGAAATAAGGTATGCATTATGCCTGAATTAGCCCAAAAAAAATGTGTGCCATGCATGATTGGAACGCCACCCATGGCAGAAAAAATTTCAAGAGAACTGCTTAAGCAGATAGTTAACTGGGAGTTAATTGAGAATGCTTCAAAGATTTCAAAGGAGTTTAGATTTAAAGATTTTAAGGAAACAATGGTTTTTGTGAACAAGGTTGCACAGCTTTGTGAACAAGAAGGACATCATGCTGATTTTTTTATTTCTTATCGTGTAGTCAGATTGACTATTTTTACGCACAAGATCAATGGTTTGACTGAAAGTGATTTTGTGTTGGCTGCAAAAATAGATAAATTGTAGCGCAGAAATTGATTACGTTTGGCTGTAAGCCAAACACGCATGTGAACTGGGCGTGACAGTTCTTAGAATTCCATGAATTTTTGTGGGCACTTGTCTTTTACGCATTTCATTTGGAATTTTTGGCAAAGGGCTGTAGTTTCTCTTTGTTTTAAGCACTTGCATTTTTCCCAAGTTCTTTCAATTTGAGGAATAGTGTTAAGTGTTTTTGTGGAAGAAGCGATTTGTCCTGCAATTGCGTTTACTGAGGTTGAGCTGTTTAGTGAGGCAATTGGAGAAAAGTTTTTGCCTGCAACTATGTCTGAGTCAGCAAACATGTTTCTTTTGCTAGGGTTTTCTTTCATTATTTCTTGTATGCTCTTTACCCTGCCTGGGTTTTGTCTTACTGCGTTATAAATAGAATTTAGCGGCATATTTTAGTCTATTAACTTAATTAAATAAAGATATATAAATAATTTTGCTTAGATTTTGTTATCTTAAAAAAAAATATTTTTTTTTGGGTGATA
>CAYIJY010000141.1:0-2708 GCA_964363785.1 uncultured archaeon | reverse complement strand
CGTGCCGCACACATCAACCAAAATTAGTTCGCCTTTTGCATTAATCGCCATCTCGATTTTGCCGTCAGCATGCGTAAGTCCAATTGATTTAGCGCGCTTTGTAATAAAGTCATTAATCTTCATTGTCCACTCGCGAATCCTTGCAAGCATTGCATCATCAACAAAAGAAATCTCCTGCGCTTCACTCCAAGACATGTACCTGTCAATTGGCTCAAGTTTAGTTGAGACATCAAACAAAGGCTTCTCCAAGACCTCGCCAGACTTTGGCATACGAGAAAGACCTAAGTCTTTTGGAGTAATCTGACCACTTTCTAAACGTTTGAAGACAGAACTGCCCTGTGGCAAAGAATTCCTAAAAATAATTTCAAGCGGCACCAAGTAATTCCGCTCGCCTTTTGAAATCTCGCCTTTTTGCGGATAAAGAACCCTGACAATGTCAACGTCAATTCTTTTTGGCGGAGTATATTTCTTAAAGTGGGATTTTATTCCAAGCTTTTGCAATTCCAAAAAATTGTACACACTCATTCTGGCTAGTGCCTCGCCCTTGCCTTCAATTGTGTCAGGCATTTTACCATAATCAAAAATCGAGTAATCATCAGTGAACTCAAAATAACCAGAACCCATAGCCTCTTTTGTTGGTTCTTTTTCAACAAAAAAGTTTTTTACACTGCCATGATAAACCCTCATTAAACCACCTGATTATTTTTTTTGCAATAGTTTGTTTGACTCAAGGACTTTTTTTGCCTGCTCTTTTCTGTAAGACAAAAGACTCTTGTCAAGCTTTCCTTTAAGGTTAAACAATTGAATTGCGCCAAGCGCAGCATTCTCGCCACGATTGACTCCGACAAATAAATTTTTCTTTGCAGCCATAAAAAAATTCTGTGCATCAACAACAGAAGTATTACTTTTAACTGGAACAACAATTACAGAAGAATCAGTTAACGGCAACTGATTGATTGAGTCAAGAGAAACAAAAACAACATACAAGTGTTTTGGATTAGAAAACTCAAGTTCAAAGTTCTCTGCAAACTTTACCTTAAGTTGATTAAAAACATCTTTTGCTTTTTGAACCGGACCCAAGTCACTGTTCAATGAATTAACCAAAACAATTTTTTCAAAACCAGAAAAATAATTTTTTGCATGCCTTGCAACTTCACTTGCCTCACCGACATTAAGCGCAAGCACAGGAACGCCGGGGGGCATCTGCACTGTAGCCAAAAAAGAATCAAGGCCATCAAAAGCACCCAAACAAGAAATCCCAATTACAGGCTTTACTGTCTGGGAAGCAACAACACCCGGCAAAGCTGCACTCAAGCCTGCGCCTGCAACAAAAAGCCTTGCCTTTGACTTTGACAAAGCACTTTCTAATGCTTTTGGAGTCCTGTGCGCACTCAAAACATTTACAGAGCAAGAGATTTTTTTTTCCTTTAAAGCCCTTTGTATTGGCTCAAATGCCACAGAATCAGAAGCAGAGCCAAAAACAATGAAAACATCTTCCTTCAAAAATAGCACCAAACAATTTGGAAGTAAAAAAAACAATTTAAACCTAATGCCAAAAATTCCCAGCAATACAAAAATTAGCCACTACTTTTAGGCATGTGCTTTTCAAAATCAGCAAAAGACCATATTCCAAGTTCTTCAGGGTTTTTTGCTTCAAACCACTTGCCATTTGAACTTAAACGCCCTATCTGTTCTACTAAACTTGGACTTATTCTCCCCATTACTGCATCACTGGAAAAAATATCGCTAAAATACCATTGGCCGCCAATTTTAAAGGTCACAATAGAGTGTGAAGAACCTCTGTCATTTGTCCTCCAGTCAACAACCGTCCTTACAATACGGGAAGGAACTTTTAAGCTCTTTAAACAACTAAAAAGAGTGATACATAGTGCATTGCAGCCCCAAGCAGGTTTTTTATTAATAAAACAGTCGGTATTTTTCCAGTAACAAAAACATCATGAGCTGATTGTTTTGCATAACAAGCTTGTCCAACCCTTAGGCTTACAGGCACAAAACTAATTCTTTTTTTCAAAGCAATAATCAGTTCATGAATTCCACTTTCAGTCTTTGGAAATTCTGCTGCAAAATTTTTTATTGGCCGAGTAATTTTTGAAAGAACAAAAGGGTTTTTTGTTTTTGACCGATTTAAACGCATTAAACGCGCATCAATTTCAAGCCGCCTAACAAGGCTTGCCCTGTCAAAATAAGGAAGTTTTACTAAATCGATTGGCCTTGGCTTAGGTTTAGAAAATTGCGACATTGAATCAATCGTGTTTTGCCAGATTTAAATATTTAACGCACTTTTATTTTTTGGGTTTTTAAAAAATGCCAGGGATAATCGTTGTTGGAGCACAATTTGGTGACGAAGGAAAAGGAAAAATAACTGATTACATTTCAAAAAAAGCCGACATAGTTGCACGATACCAAGGCGGGAATAACGCTGGCCACACTGTATGCGTAAAAGACAAGACACTCAAACTCCACCACATACCTTCCGGAGTAATGTATGAAAAAAAAATCATGATAGGAGCAGGCTGTGTAATTGACCCTTCTGTCTTGCTAAAAGAAATTGAAAACATTAGAAACGCAAACCTAAAAATGCACCTGACAATTGACCCGCGCTCACACATCATAATGCCTTATCATAAACTTTTGGATGAAGCAGCAGAATCTGATGATACTGAAAAAATTGGCACAACAAAAAGAGG
>CAYIJY010000140.1:0-2730 GCA_964363785.1 uncultured archaeon | reverse complement strand
TAGACATTTTACTTCACATTAAATTTACTTTCAAAGTTTATTTAAACAATGCCTTCTTTTTCCTTTTAAAATTATTTGGCTTCATAATCTTATTTTATGTTGAAAAAGACCATTATTTTTTTGACTATATTTATTTTACTTGGTTGCATTCAACAACAGTCACAATCTCAACCTCAAGCTTTTTCTGAAACTGTTTATTTTTGTCCAGAAGACCATTGTGCAGAACAACTGATTGAAAGGCTTGATTTGGCAAAAGAGTCAATTGACATTGCAATTTATTCTTTTACTTTGGATGAAATTGCAGACTCATTAATCCGAGCCAAAGAGCGCGGAGTAAGTGTAAGGGTTTTGTTTGACGCAAGCCAGGCAAGTGGCAAGTATTCTGAGGATGAGCGTTTAACTGAAAATGCGGTTCCTGTAAAGGTGTATGATAAGTCTTCTGGAATAATGCACAATAAGTTTGCAGTTATTGACTCAAAATTAGTTGGTACTGGTTCGTTTAATTATTCGCAGAATGCAAATAAGTTTAATGATGAGAACTTGATTTTTTTGGATTTGCCAAGCACTGTGCAATCTTACAAATTAGAGTTTGAAGAGCTGTGGGATTCTAGTTAGTTTTTTCGTCAATGTAAAAACCCATTCTGATTTTTACGCCGTTTCCAGCAATGCCTTTTTGTAGTGTGCCTGTTTCTGGTTTGCCAACTCGTGCAAGAATATGGAGTGAGCCAAAGAGTGTGTCAAAGTTTAGTTTAAAGTGTCCGCTTGCGTTTTCTATTTTGGAGTTATTTAGGTCAAGCATTTTGTATGCGCTTCCAACAAACGCGCTCATTTTTCCTGTTTTGATTGTTCCTTCCATTAAGTCAACAGAAGCTTCTTTGATTGAATGAGTTTTCATTGCAAGCTTGATTGAGTCAAGTATGCTGTCGTTTTCTTCCAGTTCGATGGCTAAATGCTTTTTGACCATTTTGTGTTTGAAGAATTCGGAAGAATATGTGGCCATATTTTTTACCACATTTTTACTGCTTTGTTTTCTTCCACACTTTTTAGTCCGATTATAAGTTCGCCACTTGCTTTTCCGCTAAGCAGTCTTCCACCGCTTGAAGAGAAACCGTCTTTTGAAAGTGACATGTGTATTTTTACTTCTGGTTCGCCGCCAGTGTTTTCAAACATTCCTGAGGAATTAATTATTTTGTGTGATTCCCTAAAGAATTTTTTAGTTGAATTGGATTGTCTTCCTGTAATCATGATTTCAAATTCTCTTAATCTGCCAACCATGTTGGTTATTTGCAGGTATTTTTCAGATTGACTTGTAATAAATTTTTTTATTTCAGGTATTACATCTTGATTATCTGCTATTCTTAGAATAATTGCTTTATCGCCAACTGGACTCATTTTATTCTCCCCTTCCCTCACAAAAATGGTTTTTTTGTTTTGTAAAAAAACCTAAAAAAGAATTTATTTATTTAGGCAGTAATAGGCTTAAAAATCTAATTTGAAGCAAAAATGGGTTATGTAGTTTTGTTTTTTTGGTTTTAAATTGAGTTTAAAACACTAAAAGGGAGGATTCCCGTATTCCAGTTATAACGAATTGTATTGCAAGTGACATTAAAACAAGCCCCATTAGTCGCGTGATTATTTTCATTCCTATTTGCCCCAAAACTTTTGTTATGATTTCTGACTGCATAAAGAGCATGTAGCCAATGATAAATGCAAGCACTGCTGCAATTGTGAATTCAATTGCCATGAATGTTGATTGCGCGCGTGAAAATAACACAACACCGGTAGTTATGGCGCCGGGGCCAGTAATTAGTGGCACTGCAAGTGGCGTGATTGCAATGTTTTCTTTTTCTTCTGCTTGTTCTTTTTCGCTTGGTGTTAATTCTGTTCTTGTCTTAAATCCAAATAGCATTTCAAGTGAAATAATCAGTAACAGTATTCCTCCTGCAATTTTGAAGGAAAAGAACTCTATGTTTAGGTAACCAAATATTTGATTTCCAAAAACGCTAAATAAAAAGAAAACAATCATTGCTATTGCGTGGCTAATGAAAATAGTTTTTTTCCGCTCTTCTTTTGGGTATCTGTCAAGAAAAGAACTGAATATTGGTATGTTTGCAAATGGGTCAGTGATCAAAAAAATTGAGATAAAGACAACTATGAAGTAACTTGGCTCGGCCATTTCGAACAAACAAACACAAAAACTGTTTAAAAAAGTATTTAGTGACAATTTTTCTTGGAGAAAACAAATGAAAGTAAAGATTCAGTCTTCAGATGAAAGAGGAATTACTGCTTTGGGTTGGTTATTTTCAAGGCACAGTTTTAGTTTTGGCGAGTATTATGATCCGCAGAAAAATAATTTTGGGCTTTTACGGGTGTTAAATGATGATGTGATTGATGCAGGAAGTGGTTTTGGCGCCCACCCGCATGACAACATGGAAATAGTTACAATTGCACTTGAAGGGGCGTTGGCTCATAATGACAGTACGGGTGGAAGCGGAGTTATTTCTCCGGGTGATGTTCAAAGAATGTCTGCTGGAAAAGGAGTAACTCATTCAGAGTATAATCATTCGAAAACTGCGCCGGGTCATTTTTTGCAGATTTGGGTGCAGACAAAAGAAAGAAACATTACTCCGTCGTACGAGCAAAAGAGTTTTGGCTGGCAAAAAAGCGGAAAACTAATTGAAGTTGTGACTGGAAGAAAAAAATCCGGTGACGCACTTTACATGCATCAGG
>CAYIJY010000139.1:1554-2873 GCA_964363785.1 uncultured archaeon | reverse complement strand
CATCAAACAAACAACAGTGCCTATTATGTCTTACTTTGCAATCCGCATTTTTTTATTGACATGAGAAAAAATCGTTGGATTATAAAAAAAACCTTTTCCCGTTTTTTGTTTTCCGCCAAGCAAAAGCTTTGCACCCTCACTTAAACCAATCTCAACATAGTTGTGGACTTTTTCAAGAGCAGCTTTGTTAATCAACGGGCCAACATCGCTTGAAGAAGAAATTCCCGAGCCAAGCCGTAATCCTTGTGCTTTTTTTACAAGCATTTTTTCAAACTTATCAAAAACACTCTGCATAATAATTACCCGGCTTGTTGCAGTGCAACGCTGGCCAGTCGTACCAAATGCACCCCACAAAACACCTTTCAAAGCTAAATCTAAATCCGCGTCATCCATAATAATTATTGCATTTTTTCCACCTAACTCAAGACCAACTTTTTTTAGCCCTGCATTCTTTACAATCCACTCACCAGTTTCTTTACTTCCAGTAAAAGACACTCCGCGAACTTTTGGATTAGAAACCATTTCATAACCAACAGTAGAACCAGGCCCAGTCACAAAATTTATGACACTTTTTGGAACACCTGCCTTATCCAATAATTCAACAATCCGCACAGCACAAAGTGGAGTGTCACTTGAAGGCTTGAAAACAATTCCATTGCCACAAATCAGTGCAGGCATTAACTTCCACGCAGGAATAGCAGTTGGAAAATTCCACGGAGTAATCAAAGAACAAACACCAAGCGGAGCACGAACAGTCATTGCAAACTTATCCTGCAGCTCACTAGGAGTAGTATGGCCAAATAATCTTCTTCCTTCAGCAGCCATGTACTCAGCAATATCAATTGCTTCTTGCACATCACCTCGTGCTTCGGCTAAAACTTTACCCATTTCAAGAGAAACAAGTTTAGCTAACTCCTCTTTATGCTGCCTTAACAAAACAGAAAAGCGAAGAAGGATTTCCCCCCTTTTAGGAGCTGGAACTTTACTCCAAATTTCAAAACCTTTTTGTGCAGCATCAATAGCCTTTTGCACATCCTGAATAGAAGCTTCTTGAAAATAAGCCAATGGCTTTTCAGTAGCAGGATTAATGGTTGCAAAAGTCTTTTTTGTAGAAGAATCAACCCACTTCCCACCAATAAATAATTTGTAATGTTTAACCATTCTACACCAGTAATATAAAAAATTTCAAAGTATTTAAAGCTGACTCCAAAAGAATAGAAAAAACCCAAAAATTTAACTTAAAAAAACTTGAACTTTTTCAACAAACTTTCAACAGTAATCTTGCCTTTCTCAGCCAACTCATACTTGACTGTCACAAT
>CAYIJY010000139.1:0-1544 GCA_964363785.1 uncultured archaeon | reverse complement strand
AATGCAACACCGTCTTTATTCACATTTACAATTCTCCCTAAATTAATTGGAGTTCCAGAAACAACTATATCGGCTGGCGAACGATTAATTGTCTGCTCTAATTCTTTTACTTGTTTAGTAGAGTAACCCATTGCAGGCAAAATATTTTTTAAGTGCGAATACTTTTTGTAAACACCTTTAATTGAACCGACTGCATATTTTTGTGGCTCAATAATTTGTTTTGCACTAAACTTTTTAGCAGCAACAAAACCAGCACCAAAAGTCATGCCTCCATGAGTAAGAGTAGGGCCATCCTCAACAACCAAAACAGCTTTACCTTTAATCAACTCCGGCTTATCAACATCCAAAATAGAATCAGCCTTGATTACAATTGCTTTTGGATTAAATTTCTTTATGTTTGACTCAACTAGTTTGACATCATTTTCTTTTGCAGAATTCATTTTATTAATTACAATAACTTGCGCACGCAAAAAATTAGACATCCCAGGATAGTAAGACACTTCATGGCCAGGCCTGAGGGGATCAGCAACAACTATATGTAAATCTGGAACGTAAAATGGAAGATCATTATTCCCACCATCCCAAATAACAACATCACATTCTTTCTCAGCTTCACGCAAAATCTTTTCATAATCAACACCAGCAAAAACAACAACACCATTTTCTACATAACGCTCGTATTCTTCGCGCTCCTCTATAGTAGCCTTATTTTTCTCAAAATCCTCAAACTTTTCAAAACGCTGAACAATCTGCTTTGAAAGATCTCCATAAGGCATTGGATGCCTTACAACAACAACCTTTTTTCCGTGTTCTAAAAGAAGCTGTGCGATCTTTCTTGAAGTCTGACTTTTACCACAACCAGTCCTGACAGCAGTAACTGCAATCACGGGCTTTTTTGACTTTATCATAAAATCTTTTGGGCCATGCAAAACAAACGAAGCATCTAAAGATTCAACCAAAGAGGCTTTTTCCATTACATAATTAAACGGCAAATCAGAGTAAGCCAAAGCAACTTCATGCACATCAAATTTTTTCACTAACTCAGAAAGCTTACTCTCAGGAAAAATACGAATACCATTTGGATAAAGTTTTCCAGATAAAACAGATGGATAAGGCCTGCTTTCAATCCCAGGAATTTGTGTTGCAGTAAAACAAACTACATTGTAAGCAGAATTATTTCGATAAAAAGTATTAAAGACATGAAAATCCTTTCCAGCAGCACCCATTATGATTACATTTCTTTTACTCAACAAATATCACCTAAAACAAAAACAACTTCAAAATATTTAATGCTTTTTAAGAAACAATAATCGTTCCAGCTTTTCCTTTCAAAGCCAAAGAAAGTTTTTTTGGAGAAGTAATGATTGCCTGACCACTAGATTTTTTTACAAAGTCAATTGCAGCAATAATCTTTGGCTCCATACTCCCTTTACCAAAGTGGCTGCTTTTAAGAAAACCTTCAAGATCATTGACAGAAATTTTTCCAATTGCCTTTTGATTTTTTTCCCCAAAATTCAAATACGCATTATCAACACCAGTCAAAA
>CAYIJY010000138.1:0-2899 GCA_964363785.1 uncultured archaeon | reverse complement strand
GGTTTTTCATTTTACGCTTTTCATTAAAGTTCCTCTGAAATAAAATTAATCGATCAATTTCACTCAATTAATTTTTCTCTTTAATCAAATCTCTATATATGAAAGGGATTAATATTCTCTATATTATCTATTAATGTGAATCAGTTAACACATCTCTTATTTGTTTTTTAGTTTTTGCCACCCAAAAAGTTTTTTTCTTTTCATAAAATTTTGCCAAATTCTAAAAGCTTCTTTTCTTGTAAAAGAACTCAACAAAAAAATCCCATCTAACAACTTTTGCTTTTTTCTAAAAATAGTAAAGTCAATAAATTCTGAATATTTTACAATACTTTTAAATTTTCTTACTTGAAGTAAAAAAAGATCTTTTGTCCGCGTTATAATGCGCCCATTAATTATTGAATCTTGTACACCTGCAGTTTTACTTTTTCTTAAACTAGATTCAATCCCGTATTTTTTCAATAAAAGATCTTGAGTATATTCTAGTAACTTTAAATTAGCACTATTTGCTACATCCACTTTAAAATTCAATTTACCGCTAGAAGAACAACCTATCGCACTTCCTTCTGAGTCAGCCAGTCCACGAATAAACTCTGCTGGAAATTCTTCGATAAATGGTTTTGCTTTTTCAAAGTCTTCTTTAATTTCTTTTACAAAATTAAATAGTTTTTTACCCCTGATTCGCGTGTAATACATTTTTGAAAAGCCAGGCGGAGAAAGTTCTGTGACGGCAAATGGTTTTTGTTTGCCAACTATTTTTGCGCCGCACTGCGAGAATTTTTCTGCAAAGTCTTTGTCTTTAACGCCAAGTGCTAAGAAATAGTCTTGCTTTTTTTTATAATTAAATTTAGAGGCGTCACCAAACATTACGCCAAGAATGTACGCTAGTTCTGGACTTGATTTTGGTTCAAAAGTGTTTTCTCCACCAAGCAGTTTGACTTCATTGTTAAACCAGTAAGAGAGTGTGCCTTGTGAGAGTCGTATCTGTTGTTCTGTAATGAGTTTTTTGATTATTTTTTTGTAGCCTAAGCCAGATGTTTTTAGGCCTTTTACTTGAGTAAAGAGATTTGTTTGTTGTTCAGTTGTTAGGTCGCGAAATGTTTTCATTAAATAATTATTGTGAAAACTGCAGAAGTATTTTTGGATAGTTCATTTCCGGTGCGAGAACTCTACATAACTCTAATTGAACCATTTAGAAACAACTTCAAATGAAAGCTTGATTTTGTTTTCTCGCAAGATTGTTTTCGAGATTTGTTTTGAGTCAAAGCCTTGCTTGCGTAAGGCATATGCTTTCCAAAAAATCCTTAACTGTTCTGTGGGGCCTAAAAAAGTGAATGTCTTCATAGAGTAAGTGTCTTACAAAAAGACTAAGTTATTTTAGAAGGAGAGTTCATTTCCACTGTGAAAAAAAAAGTAAATCGGGACAGTTTACTTCATTTGTTTGTCCCATTCTGCTTTGGCTTTTTTTACATGCTGCGCTGCTAGTTTGTTTATGCTTTTGCTTTGTTTTTTCCATTCTTTTCTGCAGGCTTCAACAAAGAATTCCATCCAGATGTCAGTTGCCACTTGCGTTAAATTGGCTTCTGCTTCTTCTTTGCTCATAGCCCCTTGTGGACTGCAGCAATAGCATACACCATGATCAGTGCAATAGCATTTGCCGTCTTCGTCGCAATAACAACCATAACCTTCGCGAGTTTCTTCTTTTCCTTTTTTGTGATGCATTTTATCGCCCCCCGTTAAAAAAAAGAATGAAGTTTTTTTAAGTTTTAGGGTTTGAAACAGAAAAATAATAGCTTGCGACTACTTGGTTTTGGCTGAATCTTGCACAAACAACACTTGAGTCAACAAAGACTTCTTTTCCAAGATTTTTTGCCTCTTTTGCCAAAAAAAGCATTTCCTGTGCAGAATCCTTAAATTCCATGAATTCAAGTTTTTCAAAAACGCTTTTTCTTAACAAAATTGAATGCAAGACGACAGTTTCAACTTTTTTTATGCCGCTTGGAATTAATTCTTCAAAAAAAAATGGCTCTATTTTGTCTTCATTGTTTTCGTTGACTATTTTTGCTGCGTTTGAAATGCAAAAATCATTTTGAATTGTAAAAAAAACTGGCGCAATAATTTCTTTTTCTGTTGCCAAGAGTCTGCCAAGCAGGTCTTTTGGCGGGAAAATGTGCGAGGATAAAAAAAGCACTGCATCAAAACCCTCTTTTTTTGCCTGCAAAATAACGTTGTTTCTTAGGCTTGCAAGTTGTTTTGGAAAGTCTTTTTCAAGTGAAACTTTTTGCATGGCAATGTTTTTTGGAAGGTTTTTTTCAATTAGTTTTTGATCTAACCTAAAGTCAAATATAATTGCTTTGTCAAAAGAAGGATTAAGTTCCTCAAGTGATTGCAAAAAGAAAGGTATTGCCTGTTCTAATTCCTGAAAAAACATTGTTGATAAAAGTACTTTCATTTTGACCACAGTTTCCCTGACAGTTCTTCATTGTGCGGCTGGTTTAAGTGTTTGCATAAAACTCTTGAATCCAAGAATACTTCAAAGCCTTTTTCCTGTGCGTCTCGGCAGAAAAAAACATCATCATACGCAGCAAGGTTTTCTTCTACCCTAAAATCAATTTGTTCAAGCACGCTTTTGTGGATTAACAGGCAACCAAAGCCGCTTAAAAAAATTTTCATTAACCTTGATGGCCACAAGTCATCAAAATTTAGTCTGCGCGTAATCAAAGTTTTTGTGTCACGTGGATTAATCAAGGAAAACATGTTTGGTTGTGGGACAGCATTTTGTTTTTCGTGAGAGAAATTAAAGTATGCTGCGCTTACAATTTGTTTTTTGTTTTGCAAAAGAAGCTCAATCACGTTGGCAGGGGGAATAACATCCTGTTCAAGGCTTAACCAATAATCAAAA
>CAYIJY010000137.1:0-2966 GCA_964363785.1 uncultured archaeon | reverse complement strand
TAAATTAGCAAAAACAGCCTTTGAACCAAGCTTTTCTTCTATGCGCAAAAGTTGATTGTATTTAGCAGTTCTTTCAGAACGGGCAGGAGCACCTGGCTTTATTTGCCCACAAGCTAAACCAACACTCAAATCAGCAATGAACGTGTCTTCAGTGTCACCGCTTCTGTGAGAAACAATTACATTCCAATTGCTCTTCATTGCAAGCTTTGCTGCATCCAATGATTCACTGACTGTGCCAATCTGATTAAGCTTCAAAAGCAAAGCGTTACAGGATTTAAGTGAAACTGCCTTTTTTATTCTTTCAACATTAGTAACAAGCAAATCATCACCAACTATTTGCAGTTTTGACCCGAACTTTTTTGTAAATAAAGAAAATGACTCAAAATCATCTTCAGAAAACGCATCTTCAATTGAAAATAATTTGTAAGAAGAAAGCATTTGCGAATAATAATCAATTAATTCTCCACCACTCAAAGTTTTTGACTCAGTTGACAAAACGTACTCTCCATTTTTGTAAAACTCTGAAGCTGCAACATCTAAGGCAAAAGAAACATCTTTGCCAACAGAATAACCAGCCTGTTTTACTGCGTTTTCTAAAAAATCTAAAGCTTCAACATTTGACTTTAATGCTGGAGCATAAGAGCCTTCCTTTCCAACGTTTGTATGCATTCCTTTTTTCTTCAAAATACCTTTAAGTTCATGGTAAACTTCAACAATGCATTGCAAAGAATCTGAATAATTTTTTGACCCGATTGGCATTATCATGAATTCCTGAAAATCAGCCGACTTATCAGCATGTGCTCCGCCAGAAATCATTACAGATTGAGCGCATGGTAAAACAAATTTTTTTACACCAAAAGTTCGCCCAATAAATTCATACAAATCAAGATTTTCTTGTGCAGCCAAAGCACGAGCACTTGACATTGATACAGAAAGAATTGCATTAGCACCAAGCTTTGACTTGTTATTTGTTCCATCAAGTGAAAATAAAAAATCATCAACTTCTTTTTGACTAGAAAAACGCTTTCCATTCATTTTAGGGGCAATAATTGAATTTACATTTGAAACTGCCCTTTTTACTCCGTTACGGGCAAAAGCTTTATCATCATCACGCAATTCTAAAGCTTCATGCTTTCCCGCACTTGTGCCACTTGGAACAATAGAAGAAAAAACACCTTTTTGCGTATGAACTTCTGCTTCAACTGTAGGCATTCCGCGGGAATCCAAAACTTGGCGGGCAAAAACTTTCTTTACCTTAAACATTCAAAAATAGAAAGAAAACATGAGTATAAAAAAATTCCTATACAAAAAAACAAACAAATAAAAATCAATAAAAACACCAGTATAAACAAATGGCTGGACGCATAAGGGCTTTTTTAAGAAGATTTACCTTTTGGAAAAGAAAAGAAAAACCAAAAACCCCATTAACACCAAATATAGTGCAATCTCAAAATGAGCCCCCTGCTGCAAAACCAAGCAGCGCAGTTAATAGAGAACCGCGATATGCGATGCCAGACAGATACAATTATGAGGCTGAAAAGAAAGTAAAAGCAATGAGTGAAAGCGAAGTATTAAGAAAAGCTAAAGCACTGGAAAACAAAGGTATTTTAACTCCTGAAGAAATAATGATTCAATGGCGTGCAAGGCAAATAAAAAAGCAATGAAGATTAGTGGACTTGTTTGAGTGAGTTTGTTGAAAGATATAATGATTTTTTCAGGAAGGGCAAATGAGCCCCTGGCTAAAGAGATTGCAAAACAATTGAAAATAAAACTTGGCGAATTAGTAGTCAAAGATTTTGCTGACGGAGAAACCTACGTTAACCTGCTTGAAACCGTGCGCGGAAGGGATGTTTTTTTAATCCAGCCAACAGGTTACCCAGCAAACCATAACCTAATGGAATTGCTCATAATGATTGACGCCTGCAAGCGCTCAATGGCAGGGAGAATCACTGCAGTCATTCCTTACTTTGGTTATTCAAAGCAAGACAGAAAAGCCGAAAAGCACGAGCCAATCACTGCACGCCTGGTTGCTAATTTGCTTGAAAGAAGCGGAGCAGACGGTTGCCTAGTAATGGACCTGCACTCAGACCAGTTACAAGGATTTTTTGACAAACGACTTGATTTTTTGTACGCAAGCCAAACAATAATTGATTACTTTGCAAAAAAGAAACTAAAAGACATAGTCATAGTAGCACCAGACATTGGCGCATCAAAACGCGCAAGAAGCTACGCAAAAAGACTGCATGCAGGGCTTGCAATAATTGACAAGCGAAGACCAAAACCAAACGCAAGCGAAGTAATGCACTTAATTGGAGATGTAAAAGGAAAAAATTGTTTAATTGTTGATGATGAAATAAACACTGGCGGAACAATAGTCAACGCAGCAAGCGCACTAAAAGAACACGGAGCGCACGAAGTTTACGCTTCATGCACACATGCAGTCTTTGCAGGTGAATGCGTTCAAAAACTAGAAAACAGCCAAATAAAAGAAATAATAGTCACAGATACACTTTTGCTTTCAAAAGAAAAACAAGGAAAAAAAATAACTGTTTTGTCAGTCGGAAAACTATTTGCACAGGCAATAAAAGCAATCCATGAAGAAAAAAGCGTCAGCGCCCTATTAAACCCAGCAAAATGAAAATACATTAATTAGCCTCATATAACATTTTTATAGGTTTTTGTTATATACTATTTTAGAGCATTTTTATGGCGACAGAAATCCTCATTAGACTAAAAGGCATCCCAGAAGAAGTATTAGACGAATTAGTAAAGGAAGGTTTTTTTAGCACTAAAAGCGAGGCGCTAAGGGCAGGCATACTAGAATTGGGCAAAGAATACAACATCATCAAAAGCCCGTCTTTTTACAGGGAAAAACTTGAAAAAAGACTTGAAAACAAAAAAATTAGCCTAAAAGAAATCAAAAAAGCCTTAGCGGAATTAGAGGCCTAAAAATGAAAACATTTCTT
>CAYIJY010000136.1:0-2969 GCA_964363785.1 uncultured archaeon | reverse complement strand
ATGGTTACAGTGCTTACAATGGGTGTTGGCACATGGCTGCTTTACAATTCAGATTACTTGTATGAACATTATTTCCGTTTCCTAAAAAAATTTGAGAAAAAAACAATTGAAGCACAGGAAAGTGCACCTGAAAAAAACCCGGAGATTGTTTTTCTTGGCTTTGGGGAAACAGCAAAAAGCGTTTACCGCCAACTTGAGAACAAGCTTGACGGCTATTACATAATGGATTTTGACCCATCAAACGTAAAGAGCCTAAAAAATCGCGGCTTTAAAGTGCTTTTTGCTGATGCGCAGGAAGTAGAGGCAATTGAAAAAATAAAAGAATTAAACCCAAAAATAGTTTACATTACAGCTGACTCACTTGAAACAAACACATCCATTCTAAGGGGGTTAAAAAAACTTGAAAACACAAAAGTCTTTTGCTCGGCGCAGACACACACGCAGGCAAAATCGCTTTACAATGCAGGCGCCGACTTTGTTGTAGTGCCAAAAATAATTTCCTCAGCAAAAACCGCAGAGATTTTATCAGACTCAATTGAAGACTCAACACGCATAGTCCAGTTCAGGGAAGATTCATTGAAAGAAATACAGTTCTTGGACAAAGAATTTTAAAAGATTATTATGCCTCGTGGAAGGAAAAGAAGATTAAAAAATTTTGAAAAACGTGCAGAAGCGTTTTATGAAGACATGCAAAATGCAAAAAATACCAAGTTTTTAAAAAGAGATGGAAAACTGATTGAAATTGGAACTGGCACTAATCGCAGACTTGTTGAAAAAAGACATCTAAAGAATACTTTCGCAAGTCAAAAAAAAATTTTTGATTATTTGCAAGAAAAATTAATCACTCCCAAAAATTATGAATTAGTTCCAGTAGCTGAATATTTTGGTGTATCAACAAGATCACAAGGTTTTATTCAAGTTCAAGAGTATTTTCATAGGCCTTCAGTTGCTGCATTAAAATCTTACTTGGATTATAAAAATGCACAAAGAGCTTTAGGGACTAAAAAAGCCTTTGAAAAATACAGGACAATAATACAGTTAATGAGTAGAGAAGAGTTCCTCTTGTGTAAAAGATTTACAAATCAAAATAAGGGTGTGAGTTATTTAAGTCTTTTTAAAAAAGCCCAGGAATTTGAAAAGCACTTAAAAGAGGCTAATGTTTGGATAGATGAAAAAAATATCATTATACTTGGAGTAACAAGTGCTGGGAAGTTACGTCTGGCAATTGTTGACGTATAAGGTTAAAAATACGTCGATTAACGATAGTTTGAGTGTTTGTTATGAGGGGTCATTTTTTCATTAAAGCCAAGCAACCAAATATAATCACTGAAAAAGGCGTCAGGGCATTTATCACGGAAAAACTACTTAACTCCCCCTTTGCAAGAGGGGCCGCAATCAACATTGATGACAGGGTTGTTGAAGTCCAATTAGAAGGTGATGAACAGCAAATAAAAAAGTTTAAGGAACAACTTGAAAAAGAAGTAACTACAAAATTTGGGAACCCAATAGTTTTCTTCACTGAATTTAAGGAAGATCAACGCCTTGAAATTCCAGAATTAATGAGGTCAAGCCAAGCTTTGATGGTTGGCCAACTGCAAAAAGGAATTAATGTACAATTAAAAATTTTAGACAAATTAAATACTTTAGATGAAATAAAGTCTGGGTTTAAAGAACTTAAAGATGAACTAAAATTAGAATTAAGAAGTCTCCCTCGTGAAATAGCAAAAGCAATAAAAGAAAACTAATTTTTTTTGAATACTTTTTTAAACAGTATTAAACATACCTCCTATTTTAGAATGGCCAATTCTAAAAACGCAAAACTGATTCTTGAAGATGGCTCTACTTTTGAAGGTCATTCATTTGGCTTTGAAGAAAGCACATCGGGTGAAGTCGTATTTAACACTGGCATGGTTGGCTATTACGAGTCTTTAACTGACCCAAGTTACACTGGCCAAGTATTATCACTAACTTATCCTTTGATTGGAAATTATGGTATCCCAGAGCCCTTGCGTGAGCTCGCGACGCGTGCGCTTTCAGCAGCACGTAATCAAGGAAAATTGAAAGAAAAAAACTCTCAAATGCATTCTTTTTTTGAATCACACAAGATTCATGCGCGAGCACTCATAGTAAACACTTATTCTGATAACTTTAGCCACTTTGAAGCAAAAAAAAGCCTAAGTGAGTGGTTAAAAGAACAAAAAATACCAGCAATAACAGGAATAGATACACGCGCATTAACAAAAAAGCTAAGAGAAAAAGGAGTCATGCTTGGAAAAATAATAATTGACGAGAAAGAGGTAGAGTTTTTTGATCCAAACAAAATAAACATTGTAGAAGAAGTCTCCTGCAAAGAACCACTCACTTATCAAACCACAAAAAAGCCAGAAAAAAAAGTTGTACTAATTGACTGCGGCGTAAAAAATAACATTATCCGCTCTTTACTTTCAAGAAATGTCGAAGTTACTCGCGTTCCTTTTGATTACAATTTCTTTGACAAAAAAATAGACTTTGACGCAATAGTACTTTCAAATGGTCCTGGTGACCCAAAAATGTGCAAAGAAACAATTTTAATTATCAAAACCGCAATGCAAAAAGAAATACCAACCTTTGGAATCTGTTTAGGAAATCAATTACTTGCACTAGCCGCAGGTGGCGACACTTACAAATTAAAGTATGGTCATCGTGGACAAAATCAGCCATGCATTTTAGAAGACACAAAAAAATGTTTTGTCACATCACAAAACCATGGCTTTGCAGTTGACATTAAATCTTTGCCAAAAGACGAGTGGCAAACTTGGTTTACAAACTTAAATGACAAAACAAACGAAGGAATAATACACAAAACAAAACCATTCATGTCAGTACAATTTCATCCTGAAGCAAGCCCTGGTCCAGTTGACGCAGGATTTTTGTTTGACGAATTCTTGAGGAAAATAAAATGACTCATGAAATAAAAAAAGAGCACTGCC
>CAYIJY010000135.1:1850-2970 GCA_964363785.1 uncultured archaeon | reverse complement strand
TTTATTGTGAACAGTATTTATTACTCCAACAAGTTTGGGCGGATCAATTTTTTGTACTCCATCCAAATAACGAGGAATAATTTTAATTTTTCTGCCTACTCTTACTTTGACTTTTGATGGTCTTTTTTTAATCATCCTTAAAAAAATAAGAACTCCTAGAATTTAACAGTTTTCCTTAAAATTAAAAAGCAATCAATTTTTGTAAAAAAATAGTGAAAAAGAAAAAGCAAGAAATTTTGCGTATTACCGCGCCACTGCAAGTGGCGCTATGTACTCGCACGTGAACCGAGCGAGCGGTTCATTGTCTTGCTCTCTTTCTTAAGTATCTCTTTTTTCTTTTCTCGCGGCGCATCTTCTTTTTCTTCCATTTCCAACGCTGCCTTGCGCGAGTTTTCTTAAATCTGCTTGAATCTTTTGATCTACTTGCCATTAAACTTCAACTCAAATAGAAATAATTTTCACCTGCAACGCTTTTAAAAGCTATTGGTTTGAATGAGAAAGAATTTGCCTTAAAGCCAAGTCTAAAGAAGTTAACTTTAAGCCAAAAACAGCCTCCAAAGGACCATGTTTAGAAAAAGTATCACTCACTAAAACAACCAGCTCACCCACAGAATAAGGCGGATTACTTGAATTCATTGCCCCTTGAATTGCTTTTTCTAAAGGAACAAACTCAAAACTTGACTTAACACTGGCTTCCTTGCAGACAAGAACACAGAATTCTTTGAATGAAAGAACTTTGGGACCAACCAAATCAAAGATTTTTTTCTTAGCTTTTTTATTGTCAACTAAATTCACACAAATTCTTGCAAAATCATCAACCAAAATAGGCTGTAGCCTATAGTTGCCAGAACCCGGAACAAAAATTTTTCCTTCTTTTGCTTGTTTTAAAATCAAATTAGTAAAACGATTATCTTTTCCAATCAAATAAGATGGCCTAAAAATAGTGAAATCAATTTTTGATTTTTTAATTACTTCTTCTGCTTGTCTTTTTGAACGAAAATAAACTTGATTGTTTGCAGGAGATACACCCAAACCACTTAAGTAAACAAATTTTTTTACACTGGACTTTTTACACGCGTTTAATGCAATTTGAGTTGACTCAACATTCATTTTGTCATAC
>CAYIJY010000135.1:0-1840 GCA_964363785.1 uncultured archaeon | reverse complement strand
TTAATTGCATTTGCTAAAGAAGTTTCATTAAAAATATCAACTACTTTTGAAGAAATGTTTTTGTGCTTGAATTCTTTTGAAGAAGATTTTGTTCTAACTAAAGCAATTACTCTAAAATTATTTTCAGCTAATTTTTCGCAAACTGCCTTTCCAACAAAGCCACTTGCACCAGAAACTACAATAGTTTGCATAAGAAAAAATATTCACCAAAAAATACTTAAATGTAAAAGAAAAAAAGAAAGAAGGAACTGATTAAGTGCTACCATTTTTGTAGCACGCCGTGTGAACTGCGGCCTCAGTTCCTTGAAGCAAACATTTTCACTAAATCGTATTTTTTGTCTATTGAAATTATTCCCTGCGGCAACATTGTCTCCACTCTTGAAAGCAAGGTGTTGAACACAATGTAACTTGCACTTATTCCGATTGCAAATAAGAATCTTTCAAAGATTACAATTGGAATTAATGCAATCCAGTACTCTGGTGTTGTTTGGAATACGTAAATCCAGAGTGCTCCACCGACTGCATGCGCAGTGAATGTTGCACCAAGACTCTTTACAAACAATCTAGTTGGTGAAATGAGTTTTGCTATGATTGGAATTGTCCAAAACAATGCAAAATACCAGACTTGTTGCCCGATTGGGTGTAGCAAGAATGCTGCAATTGCAACTAAAGGAACAATTAAAGTCCAATCTCTTTTCTTTGATGTTGCAAAATAAGCTGCTGCAAAAACCATTGGGAGTAATCTTGCAATGTTAATCAAATTAAGTTCTTTTCCTGAAAAAATAAAGTCATTAAATATATTTGAAAGTAAAATCGCTGCTCCGCCAAACACTGGGCCTAAAAATGCACCTGCGATTGGACCAAAGAACTGAAACACAGTGAAAAACTGATTTTGTGTCCCAAGAACTTGTGAAAAATTTATTTGGCTTGCAATTAACGCCATGATTCCAAAGACTATTACAAAAAGAATTTTTTTTAAGTCAAACTCCATCCAAAAACCCCCAAAATAATTTATTTTCTTTATTTGTAAGTTAATTAAGAAGGAAAAAAAGTTTAAATTAGTTCCTAAAGAGCTTAAAACAATTAAAAAAATAGAAAAAGACGGTAAAAACAACCGCCTAGAAAAAAAACTAAAATCTCTAAAAATTTACCTTGAGCCGCTTCTGCTGCTGCTACTGGATCTCTTGCCTTTTCTGCTTGAAGAGCCTGTGCTTGAGCTTGATGAGCTTCTTGATGAAGACATTTGTTTTTTCCTCCCTTTCAGTTTGAGCCAAGCCTTTTTTTTAGGAATAAACCTAAAAATATCGAAAACAATTGGCTCGATATTAGTATTACTTTCTTAAATAAAAGCATTGCCCTTGCAAAAGTAATACAAAAGTAAAACTAAGATATTTTTCGACAAAAAACAAGAAAAAAATAAGTTGAGTTAAAAAAAAGAAAAAAAAATTTACCCCGACCGGGATTTGAACCCGGGCTATAGGCTTGAAAGGCCCATGTGCTATCGGCAAAATAAAAACACATGAAAAAGCTTTACTTCTTGACCGGACTACACCATCGGGGCAAACTTATTGTAATGTTTTGGGTTGCTAAACCCAATTCTGGTGTAGTAGTAATTATTTGCTCCTTGAAAATGCTTTTTAAATGCATACGATGAAAATTATGTAAATCAACTAAAAAAACGATTTTTTATGGCAAAGTTTGAAGCAGCAGAAAAAAGGCTTTTTGCAAATGTCTGGATTTGCATGAAATGTAATGCAAAGAACAGGTCATCACCTGGAAAGAAGCCAAGCAAATGCAGAAAATGCGGAACTAAAAGGTTCAGGCTAAAAAATAAGGCAAA
>CAYIJY010000134.1:0-2981 GCA_964363785.1 uncultured archaeon | reverse complement strand
CCCTAGGGCCACTTTCACCGCCTGCAAAAACCCTTAACTTTAAACCTGCTCTTGAAAGCTGGCCAACCATTCTAACTGCCTGTTCAAAAAGGACTGAGTCAACTGGTTTGCTTAAATCCAAATGCTGCATAATGTCCTTTACCTGAACAAACTTTGTCGCAAATTCTCCCCCCTAGCTTTTTATGAAAGGCTCCATCACAATAATTTTCGATCCATCAGGCTGTTCAAGATAACTCATTTTTACATGCGGAGCGCCGCTTTTTTTAATTCGGTTGATGACTTCGTGCATATCTCGAAAAATATATGCCAAAGGCTTATTTTCTTCAACAATAAATTGATCGTAAATTTTGAGCACTGCTTTTTGAGGAGAAGATTTTCCTTTAAATTTTATTTTCCCCACATATATTCGACCAAACCCACCATGGGCAATATAAGGCCCGCATGTAATCCACTGGACATTTTTCAATTCAAATTGAACCCTTTTTCCACGAGATTGAATCACCCTTCCAACTGGCACTGCGCCTTTGTTTTCATAAATAACTGGCCCTTTTGGCTTTCTTGCGTAAAAATCACTGCCCGTTTTTGCAGGGCGCAACCTAGAGTCTTTTTGCTTACGATAATTATACCTTGACTTAATAGTCCAGCGCTTTCTTGGATACATTTTGTCAAATAACTAACGCAATTGGTTTTTATAATTTTTTACAATCAACCTCTTTGCATGAAAAAAATTATTTTAGCCACAGGCAACAAACACAAAGCCGAAGAAATAGGGGCAATACTCAAAGAATACGGAATTGCAATCGAAGCAAAGGAAATTGATTTTGTCGAGCCTGATTATTCTACTTTGGAAGAAGTTGCCAAAGAAAAAGCACGCCAAGCTTTTGAAAAAATAAAAAAACCAGTAATTGTTGAAGACACAGGAGTCTACTTTGAAGCATACAATAATTTTCCCGGCGGGCTTGCAAAAAGAATCTACAAGTCAATTGGCTTTACCGGATTACTTGCACTCATCAAAGCAGCCAAAAACAAAAAAGCATATTTTAGAACAATGATTTGCTTTACTCCTGACGGCAAAAATTTCAGGACTTTTGAAGGAAAACTAGAAGGCACACTACTTAACCACATAGTTGAAGAAGAAAAAGACCGCTTGCCTTACGAAAAAATTTTTGTGCCAAACGGACAAAAAAAAGCTTTGGCTGAACTGACAAAAGAAGAGAAAAACAAAATCTCGCACCGGGCAATTGCTGCACATAAACTAGGGCAGTACTTTAGGGAAAACCTATAAATAGAATAACAAAACTTAGTTTATAATGGAGAAAAAAGAAGCAAAAAAATTAACGCCAATGCAAATCCGCCTAAGGAAAAGGCTCCTCATTTTGACATACGTTTTTGCTGCGCTGCTTGGCTTGCATGGCACAGACCAATACACTAAAAAAAGAATTGCCCGCCTGCAAAATGAATTAACAAACAACATGCGCCTGTCTGAAGAAGTGCTGGCGGAAGCACAAGCACTTGAAGCAGAATTATTCAAGTTAACTGGAAGCAACCCACGACTTGAGTTTTCACAAAAAGAAGCAGACAAATTATTGAAAGCAAATCCACAACTCAAAAAAAAAGTTGAAGAATTTGAGGCATTGGAAAAAGAAGCAAAAAAAAGAACCAATTATGATTCACGAAAAGCCAATTTAAGCAAAAGGTCAAAGCAAGCCCAACTAGAAGAGGGAGACATTATTTCAAGCTTAAACAGGACTAATTTAAACAGGAAAAGAACATATGCAATCGGTGCACTGGCAGGAGCAAGCATAGCTGGCATACCGCACGGGATTGCAGCCATTAGAAGGCGGCGCGGAAAAAGGTAAACTATTTTTAATTAATTGGATGTTATTCTTTTCATGTCCGGAAACATTCCACTTGACCCAAAAGTAAAACTAATTAATTTTGCTGACTTAAAGAAAAAACTTGACTCAAAAGAAGATTTAGTTTTGGCTGACGTCAACCCACGCGACCGCTATGACAAGCACCACATTAAAGGCGCCGCATTCATTGAATGGGAGACTGCAGCACGCTGGTTTGTCCAAAATGGAATACCAAAAAACAAGCAAATAATTTTGTACTGCGAAAACACAATGTGCACTTCCTCGCCAATCGTTGCAAACAAACTTGCAAAACTAGGTTTTACAAACGTCTATGAATTTCACGAAGGCATACAAGGCTGGATGAAACAAGGCGGCGAATGGGAAGGAAACGACAAAAAATAAATTAAGTTACTCTTTCAAAAAATAAAGAGTCTTTGGTAGTTTTTAATTTTACAGAAATTTTTCTTTTTCCTAATTCGCCATTTATTTTATCAAGTATAACATCGCCACGAGAATCCCGCTCATAATCCATTGCATTAAAAACTAGCACGCCACCAACAGAAAGCCTTTCAATTAAGTCTCCTGCAAATTTTTCAAACTTTGGTTGTTCATACAAGTGATTAAGCCCATAATGAGAGTATATCAAATCCACACTGACTTTTGAAAAAAATCTTGTTGTATTTTCACTGGTTTCTTGAATAAAAGTAATTTGATTTTTAGACCTGTTCCAATCAGAAAAACTATCTTTTGAAAACCCATACAATTTCACATTTTGTTTGAATTTTCGCGCAATGTCACGTAAAGCCCTTCCATTCCCGCAACCCCAATCCAAAACAACAATTGGCCGCCTTAAGAGCTTACTGCGTTTTGAAATAAAATCAGAAATAGAAAAACCTAAAAAAGTTTCAACTTGGTTAAGAGTAGACCTATTTTTATGCCAAGGGTGTCTTTCACGATAAGATTTTACTTTTGGATTGTAACGGTTTAATTCTGTTTCTTTATTGACTCTTATTCCACGATTATATCTGCCTCTTCCAAAAACAGGCATAAAAAAAACTCGTTTTAAAAAAAATTAAGAAATATCCCTATGCGTTCTGTACATGTACCCCGCATCTTTGTGCAATC
>CAYIJY010000133.1:0-2985 GCA_964363785.1 uncultured archaeon | reverse complement strand
ATCCTAAAATAATTTTTTTGACGTTAACTTTCCTGATTGTTATTTCCAATCCATCAACAGCCTTTGCTTTAACGAGCTGTCCAGAAATAGAGCCAACACCATTTTTTGAAATTGAAATATAAACAACTGGAATAAACTGGTTATTCATTTTCTCTACCTTTCCAGAAATAGAATTTACCTTAAATGCTTCATCAAATGCCATTGTGTTCAAAGAGGCATTTTGCCCTGAAGCCAAAACATTGAATTCCTTGATATTGCCATTGGCGCCTAAAAATTCGAAATAATCCTGATTATTATCCTTCATATAAGCCTGAATTTCAGATAGAATATCCTCACCTTCAGAAAAACTCAAAACAACTGTATTTTTTGATGACAAAACACTTCCCCCAAAAAAAGCCTATTAAAGACTATTATATCTATAATAGAAAACTCGGTAAGTTTTATAAAACCCACCTCAAAAAACGCAAGGTCTGGCTTATAAAACTTATCGCAGAAAAAAATTTATACAGAAAAAAAATAGTTACTTACTATTTAAAAGAATGAAAAAAACAGGTTTTTTTATGAAAGTGCAAGAAAAAGAAGCTACAAAACAAGAACAAATTCAAGAACCAACAATGGAGCAAATAGAAGAAACAGTAGAGGAATTAGATGAATCAAAACTACCTTTTCCAAGGGCAACAATTGTAAACATGCTTAGAAAGAACTTAAGCCCAGGAAAACAAATAAAAGGCCAAGTAAAAGACCAAATGAACATTTGGCTTGGAAAAATGGTTGAAAGAATAGCCAAAAAAATGGACACTCACCCTTACACTTACGTTGACGGCGCAATGCTTAGAGACGCAGTAGAATCATACGAAAACATCCAAGACATTGAAAAAGAAAAAGAAAGAATAATCAAGCAGCTTGAATCAATCAAAGCAGCATGCGACGTACTAATTTTGGAAGTCGACAGAAAATTTGTCAAGTAAACTCCAAAATTTTTTTATTTTTTTTGCAATACTTGACTTTGGATTGTCAAACAAAAAAGACTTTATCTGGTTTTCATTTCTAGCACGCCTGACAATTGACGCCTTTTCAAAATCAATAATTACAGGCAAATTATTTCTAACCAAAATATTCCTTCCCTTTCCAGCCAATTGACCATGACTAATTCCAACTTTGTCAAGTTCTTTTGCCTGTTCGAGTAAATTTTCAATAAATTTTTTCAGAGCTTTTTTTGTTGGCTCTTTTTCAAAAAACCACTTGTCAAAAGGAGCGCCGTCAACAAACTCCATCAAAATGCACTTGCAATCAAAATCAAATGCAAAAAGCTTTGGACCGACACCGAATGTATTTGCAAGTTTTAAGTAATTAGCTTCTTTTACAGCCATTCCAAAACGTCTAGACTTGTCCTTTTCAATCTTTAAAGCAAGTTTTTTTCCACGCGAATTTTTAACCAAAAAAACTTCACTTGAATGGCCCTTAGATATTTTTTTTACAAGCTTTAGCTTGTGCTTTGAAAGAAAAGTAATTAATCTATCTTGCATAAAAAAAAATAAAAAGAAGAAAAGAAAAAACAACTTGATTTAGTATTACCGCCCTTTCGAAGAAAGGTATAAGTACGCGTCGCGAGCTCACGCAAGGGCTCAAGAGCACCCTGTTGTTGTCCCACAATCTTCACAGACTGTACATGAACCGTTTCTTTTCATTCTCATTGAACCGCATTCAGTGCACTGGTCACCAGTGTAGCCTTGTGTTTTTGCTTCAATGGCTTTTGAACTTGTTTTTTCTGCAAAAACTTTTTCAACCGGCTTTTGAGTTTGCATAGTTTGTGAAACAAGCGCCGGTTGCTGCAAGTTAACTTGTTTACTTATTGGCTCTGACAAACCGTTAGTTTTTACATGAACCAAGTCATCCCTTCCAAGGTACTCGTAGCCAAGGACCCGAAAAATATAGTCCATCAAGGAAGTCGCATTTTTTATTTGGTCGTGACCAGTGACTATTCCACTTGGCTCAAATTTAGTGTACGTAAATGAATCCACGAACTCATCCAATGGAACGCCATACTGCAAGGACTTTGAGATTGCCACTGCAAAGCAGTTTAACAATGCCCTATAACCAGCGCCTTCCTTGTATGTGTCAATGAATATCTCTCCAAGCTTTCCATCTTCATATTCTCCGGTCTTAATGAAAATCTTTGTCCCGCCAACAGTTGCTTCCTGAACAAACCCCAGCCTCTTATGCGGCAATCTTTTTCGCACAGCAGCACCATCATGCCTGATTGGCATAAGTTGTGTTTGTGCAACTGCAACTGGCTTTTGCACTACAATTGTCTTTTCTTTTGAAGAACTATTTTCATCCTCATCAGAAATCGAGTTTAATGGCTGTGATAATTTGCTGCCATCCCTGTACAAAGCCACTGCCTTAAGCATTAACTTGTAAGACAAATCATACGCACTCTTAATGTCTTCAACTGTCGCGTGATTTGGCATGTTAATTGTCTTACTTATTGCACCTGAAATAAAAGGCTGGACTGCAGCCATCATCCTAATGTGTCCCTCTGCACTAATGAACCGGTTTCCTTTTTTGCCGCACTTGTTTGCACAGTCAAAAATAGGGTAATGCTCAAGCTTTAAGTGCGGAGCGCCTTCAATTGTCATTGTACCGCACACATACTCGTTTGCAGATTCTATTTCTTGTTTTGAAAAACCAAGACTCCTTAACATGTCAAAATTTGGGTCATCAAGCTGTTCGTTTGAAAAACCAAGTTCCTCGCAAAATTCTTTTCCCAAAATCCATTTATTGAAAGCAAACTTTAACTCAAACACGTTTGGCAACTGGCTTTCAATCATTTCAAGCCTTTCACCGGTAAATCCTTTTTTCTTTAAAGAATCTGAATTAATGAAAGGGCACCCTTCAAGTGTACCATGACCCTTACAATACAATTCAATGTCTTTAACTTGTTTTGAAGTATAACCAAGCCTTGTCAAAGCCCTTGACACAGAC
>CAYIJY010000132.1:0-2989 GCA_964363785.1 uncultured archaeon | reverse complement strand
ATCAAGCTTGTCAAAAAAATTTAAGTTAAAGTTTGAAAAAGTCTGCCTTGGTTTTGCCAAATTAAAAATTTTATACTCTAATGAATAATTTAAGCCCTGAAATAATTCTGTTTTTGTGCCCTGCAAAAGTTGTTTTTTTCCTGAAAAATCAAGACCTGACGGGTCACTTAATTCAAAAAAATAAGCAAAAGAAGGACAAAGCGGCGACACTCCATTACAGGCAACAGGCAAACCAACCCAAAACTGTTTGATATAAGTATCCTGGTTAGGCTTTCTCACAATACTTTTGGCATTGCTTGACCTTGCAGCATACCTTAGTTCAAGCAATTGTGAAGGCAAAACACTTGGCTTTACATGAACCTTGACCAAAAACTGGTAAACGCCCTTATTCAAATTCCCAAAATCAAGGTTTAATTGCTTGGCATTGTCATTAACTGGATTACAAGTAGAAAAATCATCACCTGAATTAAAGCACCCTGAATAAACAGCCTGAACTCCAGACAAAGGCCTTTGCAAGCCAGTGATTACAAAGTTTGAGTCACTCGAATTAAGTTCACTTTGAAGGCCAGTACGAACTATTGACAGTATATCACCAAAACCACTTTGTGGAACAACCAAACTAAAATCCAAGTAATACTGTGTGTCTCGTGAAAAACTTGTGGCACTGTTTTTTGCATCAGAATCTAAAAGCCGTTCAAACAAAACATCAAAACCCAGTGCTTGGTTTTCTCTGTAAAGAAAAACATTCAGGTTTTTTGTTGCGTTTGGAGAGAGCAAAAATTTTGCAGAATAAAAATCCAAAAAGCCACTCCCAGTGACCTTTAAGTACAATTGTTTATTCCAAGGCAAACTAATTTTTTCAGTCTCACCACTTGAATTAACTGTCGACTCACTTAAAGTGCCTCCAAACAAAGCATCAATTACCTGAACGCGCGCACCCTGCACTATTACAGAGTTTCTGTCAAAGACTTTTACTTTCAAAAAACCCTGCTTTAAAACCAAGTCAACACTTAAGTCAATTGTCTGGCCAGCCAAAAGACTCTTTTCTTCAGATTGCGCAAAATAACCCGGCGTTTCAACAAACGCCTTGTAGTTTCCCGGAAAGAGATTATTGAAAAAAATTATTCCATTTGAGTCGGTCTGTGACTGCAAAATCCAAAAAGAATAAAGCGAATTTTTTAAAAAAACTTTTTTTCCAGATACATTTTCACCATCACTTGAAGTTACAATTACTTTTGCTTTTCCTGAATTCAGTGGGCTTGCCAAATCAAGGTTTAATTCAGTAAAGTCACTTGAAAACTTGTCAACAAGCAAAAGACCGGAAAAAACCTTCAAAACATAATTTGTGTGCGAGACAACAACAAAATAATCCTTGTTTTCATCAAGATTTGAAAAAGAAACAATTCCATCAACAGCCGTTTGCTTTGAATCAACCCTCAAATTTCCATCAAACACAACTACAGCTGCATTTGGAATGCCTTGGCCTGTGACTGCGTCAACTGTCTTTAACAATAACTTGTTTTTTTGGCTAAAGTTTTTTTCAAGTTCAATTGTCAGACTCCTTGACTCACTATCCTCGATTTCAAACTCAATTGACTCATTTGACTTGTATTGCCCAGCCTCAAGGTCAATGACACTTATAAAGTATTTACCAGGATTTGCTTCAAATGCATAATTACCAGATGAACTGGTTCTTCCTTCATTTACTTCACGTTCAATTGGAAATACACTAATTAGTTTTACCACAATGTTTGGAATTCCTTGTTTTGTTGATTTATCCAAAACGTTTACAGAAACATTTGCACTGGAAAGAGAAATTATTCTTTTCTTTAATTCAATTGTGTTTCTTGTTGCACTTAAAACTGACTCTTTGTCCTCAAAGCCATTGCTTGAAATGCCTGCAGTTACTTCGCCGCAATCAACGTAATGGTCAATTGAAAACTCTGAACCATTCTCCCGCCGATAAGACTCAATGCTTGGGCCAAAATCGCGCTGGCTACAGGAAAAAATAATCAAAACAGGCTGAGAAACCAATACACCTTCCTCATCAACAATACTCAAAAACTTTTGCTCAGTTTGTAGCGGAAGTACAGTCAAAATTATTTCATTTACTTCGTCTTTTTTTAGTGAAAGTTCACTTGAAAAATCTTCAAAACCTTCATGATTAATGTTGGCAGTTATATTTGAAGACGGTAATTTTACAGTTAATTCCCCTGACTCATTAGTCATTTCTTGCACACTAAAATCATTGTAACTAAATTTAACAAGCACATTTTGCAAAGAATTATCATTTTCATCTGTGACTCTAAATGAGTATTCTTGTTGGGATGAAAAAAACAAAAACCATGTTCCGAAAATAAGCAAAACAAAAATAATGCCTAAAAAAACTAGAAAGCTTGGAGCGACTTTGTCAACTGAGTCAATTAAGCCATTAACCGGGACTTTAGCGTTTAATTTCTCTATTAAATCATACCATTTTTCTTCGAGTGAATAATAAAGTTGCTTTATTTTTTCAAAAACCAAAGTCTAATCACCTAAGCAAAAAAAATTATGCAAAGCAAGTATTTAATCCATTCAAAAATCCGCTTGAAGACTGGATTTTTGCCGCTGACTGTGAAAGCAAATAATTTTCATTAAACCAAATCTCAAGGCTCCCTGAATTATTGTAAATACAAAAATCACCCTGCTCAAAGTATGACTGGACATCCACCCCTGTAGAAATGCTTGAGTTTTTGACCCCTTCAAGCAATTGCGATATAGTTGATATTGGGGCTTGTGGAATTTCATTCAAGGCAATTGAGTTTGCACCAGAATCCTGTGCAAATGAATAATACTGCGACTCGCTAACCAAACAGGATTCATCAAGGCACTCCTGTACATTAGAGCATTCCTTGTTTAAAGTATAAAACTCATCAGGAGAATAAAACACTGACCCAAGCACTATGCTTGAAGAAAGCTGTGACAAGTGCGGAGCTGAATTCAACTTGAA
>CAYIJY010000131.1:0-3005 GCA_964363785.1 uncultured archaeon | reverse complement strand
TCAACCGAATTTTAGACTTAGTTAATTTACAGGACATGCAAATCAGGGACAATGCAATTGAAAGCATAAGAATTGCAATCAACAAGTACCTGACAAAAGAAGTAGGAAAAGAAGATTACTTCATGAAAATCAGGGTTTATCCTTCACACATTTTAAGAGAAAACAAAATTGCACAAGGAGCCGGTGCAGACAGAATAAGCACAGGAATGAGCCATTCATTTGGAGTGCCGATTGGAAGGGCAGTAAGGGCAAAAAAAGGCGTAGTAATTTTAAGTGTACTAGTTAACGAAGCTCATGTAGAGAAAGCAAAAAAAGGAATGCTTAGAGCAAACCCAAAATTACCAACAACAGTAAAAGTTGTTGTTCACACTGATGTAAAATCAATTGGCACAAAACCAGTCAAAGTTGTTGAAATCGAAGAAAAGAAAGAAGAAACAAAGACTGATGCCGCAGGCGCAGATAAAGCAGCCGGCACAGACGCAAAGACTGAAGACGCAAAAGACAAAGGCAAGAAAGAGCCAGCCACAAAAGAAGCAGCCAAAGGCAAAAAATAATTAATTATTTTCTAAAACTCTGATTTGTTTTTCACTATGCTTGAAATAAAACTTGACTCTGCAAAAGAAGAAATAATCAAGCGAGAAGCAAAAACAGTCCTTGTTCAAATTCCAGAAGGACTCAAACAGCACTTGACAAAAATAGTTGACGAACTAAAAACAACAGGCGCAGAAATCTTTACATCAATGGACCCGTGCTTTGGCGCATGCGATTTACCTTTAGAAAAAATGAATGCACTAAACGCCGACCTTTTACTCCACTTTGGGCACGCACCAATTCATAGACCACAAAACGTTGTTTACATTCCAGTGTATGACAAAGTTGAACACGAGATAGTTGATGAACTTGTAAAAAAAACAGCAGAGTTTTTGCGCGAAAAAAAAATAAAAAAAATCGGGCTTTGCACACACTCACAATTTTTGTATTTGCTTGATGAAGTTGAAAAAAAACTCAAAGCAGAAGGCTTTGAAGTCTTTGTCGGACAAGGCACACCAAGAATTGCACACAGAGGCCAAATACTTGGATGCAACTACACTGTAATGACAAGCATAGAGCCACTTTACGAGGCTGCAGTTTATTTTGGAGAAGGAGTATTCCACCCAATTGCTTTGGCTTTTTCCATAAAAAAACCAGTTTATTTTGCAGACACAAGTACAAAAAAAATAATTGACTTTTCAAAAGAAAGAGACCGCTACATGCGAAAACGCTTTGCAGCAATTGCACTGGCAAAAGAAGCACAAACATTTGGAATAATTATCTCTACAAAAACAGGCCAGCGTTACAAGCAAGTCGCATTACAATGCAAAGAGTTAATTGAAGAACATGGAAAAAAAGCTTATTTTTTTACAATGGACTTAGTCAAAGAAGACTATTTGCTTGGGATTAATGTTGACTGTTTAGTTAACACTGCCTGCACAAGAATAGTCGGGGATGATTCTGACAACTGGAAAAAAAATATTGTCAACCCACTTGAACTAGAAATTGTGTTTGGCAAAAGAAAATGGGAAGACTTTGCATTTGACGTTTTGTACTAAAAAAAAATTATTCTTCTTGCGGCGCTTCTTCTTCTAAATCCTGTATAATTGTCCCAGTAAAAGTTTGCCCCTGCACAAAATTTTCAAAATTCTCTAAATCATTCCCGTTTAACACAGCAGTTCTGATGTTACTTCTTCTAAGAATGTTCACGCACGGCAAATCAAGCACCATGTTTTGACCAGGCTTTGACTTTGAACCCTTAAACATTGACAAAAGCTCATCATAACTTAATTCAGGAAAAAACTTTGCAGTTTTACTTTTCTTTGGATCAGCACTGTACACGCCATCAACATCAGTCAAATTAACAAACTCACCATTAACTGCCTCAGCAATCAAAGCAGCAACAGCATCAGTTGTAAAAGACGGCAACAGCCCACCAAAAACAGGAATCATTCCACGATTAATAACTCTTAAGGCTTTTTTTGGTTCAGTCAAAACACTAGGATAAGCCTTTTGTAAACCAGAAATAAACAAAGACGCATTAAGCCTTGTAACCATAATTCCAAGCTCATCCTGAGTATAATTATTGGCTCCAAAATCCCGTGCCGTCTCAACATACGATCGAGCTGGCTTTCCGCCACCCACAACCAAGACAAACTTATGACCCAAAGAATGAAGCTTACTTAAAACCTCACAAAATGCCCTTATTTTGTCAAAAATAGGGGTTTCGTCAAAAAAAAGAGAGCCACCTGCAGACAAAACAAAAACCCGTTCTTCATGGTTTTGGATTGAAAAAGAACTTGCAGAAGAAACATAAGGACTGTCATCTTTGCCCTCTTCCTTTTTCTGACGGTCGTATTCCTGGAAAAAGTCAAACATGCCAAATCAAGTAATATTAAACTTCTTGTCTAATATAAAATAATAGGATTGGGTCAAAAAATGCCATCAATACTACAAGAAACAAGCGACGCTGAAGCACTTTTATTCAAAAAAAAGCTAGCCAAAATGCAGAATTATAGGGGTCGAGGTACTGAGCTAATTAGCGTTTACATACCTCCTGGAACAGACCGAAGTGCGGTAATGGGCCAATTAAGCGAAGAACTCTCCCAAAGCTCAAACATTAAAAGCCCACAAACAAGAAAAAACGTCCAAGCAGCTTTACGAAAAATAAGCAACTTCCTAAAACAAATCAACTTTAAACTCCCAGAAACAGGCCTTGTTGTTTTCTCAGGAAACGTGTCTGAATCAGAAGGCAGAACAGACATGCGTTTATTTACAATCAAGCCAATAAAAGAACTCAAAACACGACTTTATTGGTGTGACTCAACATTTCACTTAGACCCTTTAAAAGAAATGAGTGCGCCACAAGAAGTCTATGGCCTTGTAACAGTTGACAAAAACGAAGCAACACTTGCAATCTTGATTGGAAAGCATTACGACATCATTGGAAAATTTACAAGCAATGTTGCAGGAAA
>CAYIJY010000130.1:0-3033 GCA_964363785.1 uncultured archaeon | reverse complement strand
AATAATTGTTTGATTTTTATGGAATATAAAGTTGTTTTGACAAAGGATGCTGAAACTGGCTGGTTTGTTGTAGAAGTTCCAAGTTTGCCTGGGTGTGTTTCTCAAGGCAAAACCAAGGTTCAGGCTTTGAGGAATATTAAGGATGCTATTAAAGGTTATTTGGTTAGTTTGGCAAAGCATCCAGAAGACATGGTTCTTGAAAGGAAAGTTGAAATTTCGGCTGTTTCTGTGGCTTAAATGAAATTGCCAATTCTTTCAGGAATTAAAGTAATCAAAGCACTTCGTAAAGCGGGTTTTGAGGTTGACCACCAAACAGGTGGTCACTTTATTTTAAGGGAAAACAAACCACCATTTCGAAGGGCCATTGTGCCAAACCACAAAGTTGTTGTCCCCGGAACACTGCTTTCAATTCTGAAGCAAACCGGCCTTTCACGGGAAGAATTTCTCAATCTGTTTTAAATTAAAAAAAAGCTACAAGATTTTAATAGGTTAGCCACCAAATTCCTGTATAGTTGAATAGCCACGTAGTAAAGCGGTCAATCTTGTGGTGATTTGGTTGCCTATTTTTTGTAAAAGTGTTTAATCCAAAGATTTTTGAAAACAGACAAAGTTAAAGTGGAAATCATAAAGCCCAAAGTTGGCACAATTGCATTAACCCAAGGGTTTGGTGCTCCAATCGATTGACCCATTTGGCGTTTCTTTTCTTAATACCACATGGCTTCCTCTTTGTCTTACTGCCTGAAACCCAAATTTATTGCACAAAATTTTTATACATTCCAAGCCAGAAATTTTTTTAAGCTTTGACAAGGTTAGCCACTTCAAAAGTAGTCAAAAAAGGCTTTGAAATTTTTTTGATTGGAAACTCTTCAAGGTAAAGCTCTGTGGCCTCTTTAAGATTTTTTAAGGCTTCATCAATTGTCTTGCCTTGGCTTACGGTTCCAATTTCCGGGCATTTAGCCACAAACATATCTTCTTCTCTTAAAATAATTGCAGTCAAAGAAAGCATATTTAATTTACTCCTAAAACTTAATTTAAAGCTTTTCAAACCCATTAATAAAAATCTTTTTAACCCTACCAATCTAAGGATAAAAAAAATATACCTGCAAGTTGAACTATAAAAAAGGTTTTTTAAAGACTAACAAGCAGATTTAGATTAAAAAAAAAGGTGTGATTTATGGCTGATGAAGAAAAACTTGAAGGGGAAAAAAAATTTGGACAGGCAGGGCAATTAAAACCAGGAAGCTTTGTATTAATTGATGATAAAGTATGCCAAGTAAAAACTGTTGAAAAATCAAAACCAGGAAAACACGGAGCAGCAAAAGCACGTGTAACCGCAATCGGGGTTTTTGACGGCACAAAAAGAACACTACTTAAAGCAACTGATTATGCAGTAGAAATTCCAATTATTGAAAAAGGAAACGGACAAATAGTTGCAGTCATGGGTGGAAACCTGCAAATCATGGACATGCAAAACTACAAAACATATGACATTCCAATTCCAAAAGACATTACAGGATTAAAAGGCGGCGACGAAATAGAATATCAGCAATTTGGTGAAGAATTAAAAGTCACAAGAAAGAAAAGCGAAAACAAATAAAACTGGAAAAACGCAAACTCCCGCTACTAATTATTTTTGCAATCCACTTCAATTTTTTTGAACAAAACACTATTTCAAGCTAGGCTTTCAATCACCAAGTTTAAATATAATTAGTTGTATAATTATATTAGTGATTTAATTGACTGAAACAATAGCCATTGCAAGAAAATGGGGGAACTCAATAGGAGTCACAATTCCTGAAGACGCCGTGAAAAAGGAAAAAATCAAGCCAAATGACACACTTATAATTTCAATTAGAAAAGCAAAACCAATTTCAGAACTTTTTGGCACACTTAAAACAAAAAAATCAACACAACAAATAAAAGACGAGATAAGAAAAGGCTGGGAATAAAAATGCAGTTTTTTGCAGACACCTATGCGCTAGTTGATTTTGTTAGAGGAAATAAAGCATATCGCAAATACTTTGACGAAAATGAAATCATAACTACAAGATTAAATCTTTTAGAACTTTATTATTGGACAATAAAAAATGATTCTCAAGAAAATGCAGAAGAATATTATGATTCATTTCTAAAAAATACACTCGAAATAGAAGATGAAACACTGAAAAAAGCAGCACAATTCAGGCTTGAACACAAAAAACAAAATATATCATACATAGACGCAATAGGCTACAAAATAGCACTGGAAAAAAACATTAAATTCCTAACTGGAGACCGCGAATTTAAAAATATGGAAAACGTGGAATTTGTAAAATAATTAAACTTCAATTTTCTTAAACAAAACTTCTGCACGACTAATTTTTGTGCCAACCTTCAATTGATTAAACTCCAAAGAATCCGTACCAATCTTTTCAACACCTAATTGCCCAAGAATTTTTTTACTTGTACTTGGAACAAATGCAGACAACAAAACTGCACACAAACGAAGTGAATCAGCAAGGGAATACAAAACTTTTTCTTGGCGCTCACCAGTTAACTTCCAAGGCTCCTTCTCATTCACAAACGCATTGCATGCTTTTACAAAATTCATTATTTCAGACAAAGCCAAATGCAACTCAAAACGAGACATATTTGTATTTATTTTAGTTAAATTAAGTTTTTTTGCCAACTCAACATCAATAGTTGCTTTTGGAATTACACCATTACAATTTTTTTCAAGCAACACAAGAGTTCTGTTTAACAGATTCCCAAGTTCATTTGCAAGCTCGTTATTATGACGCTCAATTAACAAACTTTCTTCAAAAATTCCATCTTCACCAAACGGAACATCACGCAAAAGATAATAACGGCAAGAGTCAGCACCAAAACGCTTTGACAAGTCAAGAGGATCAACAACATTGCCCTTTGACTTACTCATTTTACCTGACGGCAATTTAATGAAACCATGAATGAAAACACTTTTTGGCGGCTCTATTCCAGCTGCAAATAACATGCAGGGCCAAATCACACAATGAAACCAAGAAATATCTGTAC
>CAYIJY010000129.1:0-3035 GCA_964363785.1 uncultured archaeon | reverse complement strand
AGATGCAATAAAAACAGGCATGCAGTTTACAAACGCACAACCAGCATCAAGAGCACACTGCGCATAAAACTTTGCAGCGTGTTCGCTTCCAACAGGAACATAATTAATCAAAACATCAACTTTTGCTTTTTTTAACTCAGAAACCACGTCAACTGGCTTTTGCTTTTCATCAACCACAAAAGTGCGCTCAACTGGATAATCCTTCATGTGATCCGCAATTCCATCCAAAACAGGTGCTTTTTGCACAACTACTTTTTGTTTAGGAATATTCTTGCAAAAAACCTTTGTGCAATTAGGCTGTGAAAAAATTGCTTTGCTTAAATCAGTCCCGACTTTTCTTTTGTCAACATCAAAAGCAGCAACAAACTTTATGTCACCAATCTTGTAACCGCCAAGCACATTATGCATTAAGCCTGGAACTGGCTTTGAATTAGAAACAACTTTTTTGTAATAATACACGCCCTGTACAAGAGAACTTGCACAGTTTCCAACACCAGCGATTGCAACTCTTATTTCAGGCATACAAAACTCACTATTTTATGGCCATAAAACATTATAAATTCTTTTGCAGACAAAAGAACTTTTAAATGGAAGCTGAACTAAACCGCCTTGAAAAAAAACTAACAAAAGAGGTCCTTTGGCTTTACATCCTCTCAAGCCTAAAAAAAGAGCCAATGCACGCTTACGCCTTGCGAAAAAAAATCTTTGAAAAATTCAACTTTTTGCCGGGAGAAGTCTCAGCGTATGTCGTGCTTTACAAACTGCAAAGCAGAGGCTTTGTCTCAACCAAAAAAGACGAAAACAAAGTCAATTATTCAATCACCCAAAAAGGCGAAAAACTATTTGAACAGGCAAAAAAAAATATTATAGAAAAACAAAAACAGATTTTTGGCTAGTCAAGCCTTGGCGGGAAAAAATCCATTTGAATGCGCGCATTTATTTCACCGCGCAGGTTTTCAGCCATTAATTCACGCGCTTTTTGAACAGAAAAATTTCCAAGCAACCAAGATAATTTCACGTAAGCAGTTTCAGTAGTCATGTCACTGCATGAAATAACACCCGTTTCTGACAAAAAAACCCCGCCCTGATAAACATTCATTTTTACGCCACCATAAATGCACTGGCTTGACATTACAACAACACAACCTGATTTAACAAGTTTTTTTATTGCATCAAAAATTTTTTTGTTTGGCTTTGAAATCTCATCAGGAACACCAACTGGCGCACCACCCAAACCAGTACCCTCAATCACGAGCCCCTTGTACTTGTTTTTCCTAAAAAAATCAAACTCCTGCCAATGCATGTTTGGCCTAGCCTTAATTATCCCGACTTTTTCTTCAAACTTTGGCTTAACAACCAACTTTCCAGCAACAGGTTCATTTGAATAACCTGACAAAAGCTCTATTTTTTCCTGATAAGGAAAAACCCTTGCAATCGGGTTGCTGTTGATTGGCCTGAATGCATCCCGCCTTGAAGTGTGCATTTTCCTTGTCTTTGTCGCAGGAAGAATTATGCAGGTTTCATCACTTGAATTCTCGTGCATGCAAATCCCGATTCCCTTAAAGTCACTCTTTGTAATAAACTGCACTGCAGCCAAAAGGTTTTGCGCAGCATCAGAGCTTCCGCGGTCACTTGAACGCTGTGCACCGACAAGAATAATTGGCACGAAAAGATTCTCAAAAATAAAAGCAAGTGCTGCAGAACTGTAATGCATTGTGTCAGTGCCATGAGGGATAATTATCCCTTTTATTCCGCCTGCTTCAATTTCTTTTTTTATTTCTAAACCCATTTTTACGTAATGATCAAACCTAATGTCCTCAGAAAGAATCTTGCCAATCACACGCGTCTTAAAATTAGCAAGCTTTGACAATTCAGGAAACATCAAAACAAGATCTTGTGGCTCAAAATAAGTTTTCACGGCACCCGTCTCATAATCAACACGGCTTGCAATTGTGCCCCCCATCATTAGAATAGAAATAACAGGCAAACCACTCTTGAATTCAAGCTTGTGATTCCCATTTGACTTGCTTGGTTTTTTTTCTTCAATAACCTTAAATGACTCAAAATCATTTTTTTTCAAAACAATGTTATAACCTGACAAAAGTTTTAAGGAAATAGAATCAGGCAAAACCGTTAGGACTGTGCCATTAAAAATGCCCGACTTGGTCTTTATTTCAACTAACTGCCCCGGCAGCAATACAGGATTTTTTGCCATTATTCTCTACCATCAACAACTTTTGCTTTATTCAAGCCGGAAGTTATTTCACCGGCATAATTAGTAAGCATCATTTTTTTTATTTTAGGCATTGAATTTGTCTCACCCAAAACCCACATTAATTTCACAAGCGCAGTATGCGGCACCATGTCATACCCAAAAATAAGCTCTGCATCATCATACCGGTCGCCGATTTCCTTAAAGAAAACTTTTTTCCAGTCACTACCCATCCTGCACTGGGAAGTCAAAACAACTGGGACCCCCGAATCAACAATCGAATTAATAACAGGCGTCAAAGAATTTTTTTTCACAGGATAATTGCCAACACCATAGCCGCCCAAAACAATTCCCTTTGCACCATTTTCAACAGCAGACTCCATTATTTTTGGGTTAAACCCAGGGTGAACTTCAAACAAAGCAACATCAGTCTCAAGTTTTGAATAAAGCTTTGGTTTTCTGTTTCCTTTTTTCTTTTGTTCACCGCTTAAAACAACGCCATGCTGGACAAAACCAATCTGCGGATTAGGCGAACCAAGATAAGCATCAAAGTCAGCAGCCATCACTTTTTTTGTCCTGTTTGCACGAAAAATTTTTCCATTAAAAACAATCACAACCTCAGCCAAATCAGCAAAAGAAGCAACAATCAAAGAATCAAACAGGTTTCTTGAAGCATCAGAACCAAACTGCGTTGGAAGAATCTGGGAGCCGGTAAAAACAATTGGAATGTTCAAATCCTGAATCAAAAAACTTAAAACACTCGAACTATAATGCATTGTGTCAGTGCCATGAGTAACAACAATGCCATCAAAACCAGCATCTA
>CAYIJY010000128.1:0-3086 GCA_964363785.1 uncultured archaeon | reverse complement strand
GTGATGAAAAGTATATTCAGTTTATAGCTAATTACGAGGATTGGGTGGCAATAAAAAAACTAAAAGTTACGCCTGAAACTCAGCCGATTGTTGTCATGGAATTTTTGTCTTCGCTTACTTATTCTGTTGACTCAAAAGTAGAGGCTAATTTGAGAAAGATTGTTGATTTAACCAAACTCGATGCAGCGCTTAATGCTTTGGAATTAGGAAAAGGCGAATCCGCCAAGGCATTGCAGGAAGTTACTTCAAGGAAAATTACTAGCGTAATTAACGAGATCACAACTTTAGAAAAATTCCAAAAAAATGAGCAGAAGGAACTTTGGGATTTTTGCATGGTTTATGCAACAAGAAAGGCTTTGAAGGCATGTAAATTGCAGGTTGATTATTCAGATGTTGATATTCCGGCATTGAAAAAACTTAAAAAAGGCAAAGAGTAAAACTTATTGACGCAGTATGATTGAAAATTTTTTTGAAGTTTTTTTTGTTTTCTTAAGCGCAATTGGCCATCCTTTTTTTTGGTTTGTTTTTAGTGCAGTTCTTTTTTGGCAGGGAAAGGAAAAGGAATCATTTTTTTTAATGAGCTTGATTGTTTTCTCCGGAATACTTGTTGGTGCACTAAAAACTTATTTTAAAGTGCCTCGGCCAATAACTTCCCGCTTGGATTTTTTTCCTAATTTTTTTTCATTTGACGAGTATTCTTTTCCTTCTGGACATGCAACAACTATTGCAGGGATTTATGGTTTTTACAGGGAAAAAATGTCAAAGGTGACTGAGTTTTTTTTCTTGGCAATTATTGCAGGCGTTGCTTATTCCAGGGTTTTTCTTGGAAAGCATTTTCCAATTGATGTTGCGTTTGGATTGATTTTGGGTTTTGTTGTTGGAAAAATTTTTTGGATTGGTTTTGAAAAGTTTTTTAACAGCAAAAAATCGTGGGAATCTTATGAGGAACTTGGTTTGGTTTTGACTGGTTTTTTGCTTGTTGTTTTGCTTTTTTTGTTTGAGGACTTTTTTGCTGCTGCAATTTTTTTGGGTTATTTTTTGGGGCTTTTTTTGTTTAAGTTCATGGGTTTTGACACCATTACGTTGACTGGAAAAAGGCTTGTAAAAAAAATGTTTTTAGGGCTTTTGGGGCTTTTTTTGATTTTGGTGCCATTTCTTATTTTCAAGGATTCTTTAGGGGTTTTTGTTTGGTTGTTCTTTTTTAGTGGTTTTTGGGTTACTTTTGTTTTTCCTGTTGCCTACGAAAAGGCTTTAAAGAATAAAACAACCACAAAATAGGTTTAAGGCATTTAAAGCCTTGCAAACATTTTTGTATATAGTTTGATTAAGTTCTGTCGCAAGACAGAACGCGTCATGAACGGGCGCAACCGTTCCCACCTTAGCATAGTAGCTAATGCGTCTGGCTGTAGATTTGAGCCTTTCTTTAAAAAAAGAAAGCCTCGGGAAAAGAAAGGAATTTTGCTTTTGCAAAATTTTTTGTTCTCGGGAAATAACCTCTGTAAAAAGAGGCGAGTGTTGAAATTTGCGTTTTAGAGCGCAAGTACTGTCGAAGACAGTACGTCGGCACACCCCGCCCGAAAGCGGGTACCAGAAGATCCCCGGCGCACATCCGGGAGGTGGGATCTTTTTTATTATAATTTTCTAAGCTAAACCCAATACGCCGTCTTTTAGGGCGCTTGTTATACTAATTTGTCTATGGATCTAACTGATCAGCACAAACTGCGATTATACTTACTTTGGCTTGTAATTTTTGGGTTAATTGCTCTTGCAGCTTTAATGGTGTTACCATTAGTGAATGCAATCGTTTCTGCTTTTCTTTTGGCATACATTGCAAGGCCACTTTATCTTAAACTAACACCTAAATTATCTCCTTCTCACGCATCACTAGTTTGCACTCTAACTGCACTTTTTCTCATTGTTGTGCCAATTTGCCTTATTGGAATTGTAATGATTAGTCAAGCAGGGGATTTTTTTAGCCATGATGGTATAATAAGATTCATTGATGTGTTGTTGACTAATCCGTTTATGCAACAATTTAACCTTAACGCTGATGTTCTTTTAGTAGAAATCACAAAAAGCATTGATGAAATTGTAAATGCGTCACTTTTAGCAATTCCTTTAATTGCACTCAATCTTTTGATTGCCTTAATGGGAATGTATTATATCCTTTCCAAATGGCAAGTTTTGTCTATTCAACTAAAAAAATATTTGCCTTTTAGCAATAAAGAAAAAATTTCATCAGATCTTGACAAAACAACTGGCGCAATAATTTATGGAACTCTTTTTATTGCTGTTTTGGAATTTTTCATTGCCTTTATTGGATTTGCAGCATCTGGCGTACAAGCAAACTTAATATTTGCAGTAATTGTTTTTGTATTGGCATTTATTCCAAGCATTGGTCCGCTTATGGTTTGGTTTCCTTTGGCAATCTACTACTTTTCTATACAAGAATACACTATTGCTTTAGGAGTTACGATAACCGGGCTCATTCTAACTGTTGGAGTTGAATTTATTTTGTATACAAAGTTGATTGGAGATCGTTCAAAAATCCATCCTTTTGTAATGCTTATTGGAGTAATTGGTGGTGTTAGCCTATTTGGAATTTTTGGATTTATCCTCGGTCCAGTTTTATTGGCTAACGCCCTTAAACTTGTAGAAGATGCAGTTGGAGCAGATTAAGTAGAATCAGTTTTTTATAAATTGAAATTAATTGATTTTAAAAAAAAATTAGCGGCGGATGCTAAAAAAGAATAAGCCGCCCACTGAAATTAATATAATGCCTACTAAAAAAAATCCTAGCCCGGGTTGTAAAAAAAGTGACTCTGCGTATTTGCCTATTCCAATTCCAAGTAATAGGATTCCTGTAAAAATAATCGCGCCAATTAAAAAAAATTTCATTATTGTTGGCATGACGCGATTAATTCCATTTTCAATTCCTTGCGCTACAGCGGTTGAAATTGTTTCATGTACAACGCCTGAAATTTGGACTACACTTTTCAATCCTTTTATGAAATTAGTAATGGCATTAAGTAATGTCATTAACTACGCCTTTTCTGATGCCACCAGATGGCATCTTTATCGCTTTC